>JBGMRC010000037.1:0-10508 GCA_048061075.1 bacterium
CTGGACGCTGTCGAATATCCGGTCCTGGTTGCGGATTTTCTGGAGAGGCTGACACCGTGGATGGTAATTCACAGGCTCCTTGCGGATGCCCCTGATGATCTGCTCATTGCCCCGCTCTGGCCCGCGCGGCAGGAAATAATCCTCGGCATAAGGGAGCAGCTGCATTCGCGGTGCGGCTTTCAGGGGAAGCTGTGGCCTCCTTAGCAGGAATATCAGCCGGCCCTGGCGCTTTTCACTACAACTTCAAGACGCTCCCTGAGGGTTGTGAGGAGGGGTTCCATGGACCCCGGATCAGTGGCAATGATAGAAAAGGTACTGAACCTTCGCTCTATATTTGAGCGAGTCTCAGGATCCACCAGGTCTCCTTTGTTAAGGACAAGCAGGCGGGGTATCTCGTCCAGCCCAAGGGAACCCAGGATGTCATTGACTGTTGCTATCTGGTTTTCAAGGTCCTCATGGGAGCAGTCGGCCAGGTGGATAATAAGGTCGGCGTCGTTTATCTCCTCAAATGTTGCCGAAAAAGCGCGCATGAGCTCCGGTGGAAGATCTTGTATGAGTCCCACCGTATCCGTAAGAATACAGGCTGTTCCATCGGACATGGTCAATCTTCTGCTGACAGGATCCAGTGTTGCGAAAAGCATGTTCTCGGCAATCTCATCACTCCTGGTCAGGGTGTTCAGGAGGGTGCTCTTTCCCACGTTTGTATAGCCGACAATCGACACCACCGGAAACTCCTTTTTCCCTCTCCTTTTTCGGCGTGTCTCGCGCTCCTTCTTCATTCGGTCAAGGCTCTTTTTGAGAGTGGCTATCCTCTGCCTGGTTCTTCTGCGCTCCACCTCGAGCTTGGTCTCACCAGGCCCCCTGGTACCGATTCCTCCGGCAAGGCGTGAAAGGGCCGTGCCTTTTCCCACAAGCCTCGGGAGAAGGTATCGGAGTTGCGCAAGTTCAACCTGTACCTTCCCAACTCTACTTTTTGCGTGCTGGGCAAAGATATCCAGAATGAGCATTGTCCTGTCTATTACCTTCAGCTCCGTAGTATCTGCTATTGCTCTCAGTTGTGATGGTGAGAGTTCGCGGTTAAAAACCAGCATTTCCGCACCACTGTCCAGAGCCATGATCACAATTTCCTGGAGTTTGCCCAGACCCACCAGATAGCGTGGATCAGGCTTTGTCCGCTGCTGGATCACGGTATCGGTTACCAGTATTCCAGCAGTCCTCGCGAGCTCTGCCAGCTCATTCATGGATTCTTCTGTGTGGGATTTCGGTGAGGTTTTCAGGTCTACGAGAAGCGCTCGCAGAACCCCTTCTGTAACGAGGCCGCGAATGTGACGTGACATTTCCTGTTCAACTTCATGAATAATGGTCAGTGGGTTACGGGGAAGCCCGCCAGGATCCGGAAAGGTCCGGATCTCCCTCCTCGTATCCGGTTGTGGGCTAAGGATTCCCAGGTGTGTTTTTCCGGGATGACCCTCGGAGGAAACACAGACAGCAACGATCATATCCAGCCTGAGAAGAAGAAGGTCTGTCAGGTCTTCCATGGAGAGCCCTGAATCATCAAGGTGTGTGTGTATGAAGCGGAGCCCCTTCAGGCGTCCGGGGCTTATCCGGTACCGTGAAAGATCAGGGATAAGGATGCTTTGTCTGTCGCCAACAAGGATGATATCCACGATGCCGGTCCTGTTGATAAGGACTCCCAGCTGCCTTCCGGTCTCCCTGGAAAGGCCGGAGAGGGTTTTAAGAACTTCGGTGTGGATTACTTCCTCTGGGCGTGGTTTCGCTCTGGTAAGACGCTGCAGGCGGCGGATCTGACCGGGCTTCAGGCCGGAGGTCTTGCCCTCGACTTTTGCGATTATGTCTCTCCTTCAGGTTAGGCTCTTCATGGGATCCATGGCACGGAGTCTTGAAGCAACATAATCCTTTATCTGGTCCTCATCTTCCTCACTCAACGCTACAAACTCCACACCTGCTCCTTCTGGACTATCAGCAGTTTTGGATGCCGTCCACCTTACAACTGCCCTGGTGGTTACCGGTTTGTTGGTCTCGGGCAGTTTTATGGCAAGTTCGATGGATCTTCCTGCTTCAAGGGGTGGAGATATAATTACAAATGCCCCCATCTGGGCGATCGTTGTAACAACGCCCTCGACCACAGTGTCATCAATCTTTACTGAACACAAGAGGTGTGCGGGTATTCGTCTGAATCGCCTTTTTGCAACCTGGAGATTATCCTCAATGGTTGCGATCAATGTTTCACGGTTGATCGGTTTTGATATAAAGCCGTCACAACCGGCAGAGTAGCATCTCTCTCGAACTCCCTCCAGAATATCGGAACTCGCTATGATAACGGGGATATTACTGGTCTCCGGCTTGCTCTTGAGTTCGCGGCAGACTTCATCTCCGTTGAGATCAGGCATGAAAAGATCGACCAGAACAAGGTCCGGTTTTATTCTACTGACTACATCAAGGGCTTCCTTGCCTGACTTTGCGGTGAAGATGGTGAATGACTTTCTGTTCAGGAAACTCTTTTCGAGATCCAGGAAAAGCTCCACATCATCTACAAGGAGCAATTTCAGCTCATCCATTCAAGCCCTCATTATCGGTTCCTGAGAGCCTGGCAAGGCTCTCCGACAGGCTCCCAGGTTGAGTCTTTCACACAAACTCTGATTGAGCTACTATAAAATCTCACGACACAACATGAACAGTGATCTATTTTTTCGGGTTATTGCGGTTCTGTCAAGCATCACCAAAACCCCGGCCTGATTTGCATTTGGTTATCCAGGGTTCCGGCTATGGTACCGGTATAAAACCCTGAAGCGAAGCGAGGAAGGCGTTGCGAAGTCGAAGGGGAACAGTGATAAAAAAATATGCGCAAATAATCATCGGATCTCTGTTTGTTATAGCCGTCATGGCCCTTCCTGTATTTGGTGCGGTTGAATGCAGCCAATGTCATGGGGCCTGGATCGACAAGGTATCCAGTAAAAGCGTTCTTCACACTCCCTTTATTTCCGGGGAATGTTCGGGCTGCCACCTGGATCATGGGGATTCGGGCGAGCTCGTCCTTGTCCTGGATGGAACGGATCTGTGCCTGAAATGTCACGACAACCCTGACAGGGAATTCAGAGAACACCTGTCAGGCGAAAATGGCTGTCTCCCATGTCATGATCCTCACAGTTCAGAAGAGAAGAACCTGACGGTCAAATCTTTCGATGAGCTCTGCATGCTGTGCCATGGAAAAATAGTTAAAGCGTCATATGTCCATCAGGCAATAACATACAACGGCTGCCAGGAATGCCATACACCTCATGGCTCTGCTCTGGGAAAGATGTTGAAGGAGGAATCCGACCAGATTTGCTCTGGCTGCCACAGCATCCTGTCCGAGGAGGAACGGCCCCACTCAGCCCTTCTTAAAAGAAGTTGCGCTTCATGCCATGATCCTCACTCTTCCACTCAATACAGTTTACTCAAACAGGAATACAGAAGCGATCTTTACCCGGGACCCTATGAAGAGGAAAAATACAGCCTTTGCTTTTCGTGTCACGACAGTTTTCTTGTTACCGGCAAAGACCTGAGCGACACAGGCTTCAGGAATGGATCTGTCAACCTGCACACGGTCCATGTTCTTGGAAAGGTGAGGTTTACAGGAGAAGGCCTCACCGTCAAGGGCAAATCCCGGTCCTGCGCAAACTGCCACGACCCCCACGGTTCAGTTCAGGCTTTCAGCCTGAAGCGATATTTCGAATGCACTGAAACAATGTGCAGGACGATCACATTTTTTCCTGAACCGGATGGCGGCAGATGCCTGACTGCGTGCCACGAACGGGCTTCCTACACCAGACAGGGCGGCTGAAAAGTCGGTGGAATGCTGCAGAGACGAGTTTGGCCGGCAGCATCCAACAGCCCGTCGACAAATTATGTCCAGAAGCTTGGTGTGGTTCGCTGACAGATCCCTAGCTGAGGACGGAAAAGATATTGTCCCAGAGCTCCTTGGGGTCAAAGGATGCATCTTTGGCCGAAAAGGGAATAATAGCTGAGGGGGAGGCCGAAAGTTCCCTGGCTAAAACCTCGAGGGACCTGTTTCTTGCTGAACGAGATATCTTGTCAGCCTTGGTTGCGACGATCAGGGTCTGGATGCTCCTGTCGGACAGGAGGCGGTTAACGGTTATGTCGTCCCTGGTCGGGGGGTGGCGTATATCGATGAGCTGCAGGACGAGATCGGGCCCTGAATCCCCGTCAAGGTATGCTTCCACCAACGCTCTCCAGCGGGAGGAGATCTGCTTTGGAGCTCTGGAAAAGCCGTATCCGGGCAGGTCCACAAGCAGGATGGATTCATTTACAAGATAGTAAAAGATGCCCCTTGTTTTTCCCGGTGTGGAGCTTGTCTTGACCAGTTTTTTTCTCCTCATCATCTTCGCGAGGAGAGAAGACTTTCCCACATTGGACCGCCCTGCCACAGCCACTTGAGGGTGTCTGGTGTGTGGGAGCTGCCGGGGGGTGAAGGCCTGGTCATATAAGTCTGCGGATTTTATCTTCATTTGGGTCAGGAGTAGCATGGGGTGTTTTTTGAGTCAATATGGTTGCTAGTTGGTGTATCTATCAGGCCGGGTTTTTGGGTGTAATCACTCGGCTGCGCAACCCCCTTTTAGCTTCGCTTCGTGATTCACCAAAACCCCGGCCTGATATGCTTTTATCCACTTGGGTTTCCGGTAAAGAGCTCTGAAGCGAAGCTCAAATTTCAAATTAACCAACAACCAGGCATGACAACCGGAAACATACAAGACCAAAATAAAAAAATTTGAGTTTGTGAAAAGTACCCACATTGAGGGTCGCAAGTGGACAGAATTCGTGATATTTTAGCCTGTTGATTTTTCAAAACAACTTCCCGCGTACCATGAACAATTAGTGGATGCTCGGCGTGACGGTGACAGTTGTCTGGGCACAAATGCCGGGCGGGCGATAGTGACCAGTTTTTCAGGCTGGATCAGAAACCAGAGGAGGGAGGAAGGAAAAACAGTGTTTGAGATCAAGGAGAAAACAAGTCTGGCTCATGACGTTCACTCCATTGAGGTGGAAACACCCTACATTGCTTCAAAGGCCCTTCCCGGACAATTTGTGATAATAAAGATAAACGAGGAGGGGGAGAGAATACCTCTTACCATAGCTGACAGCCATCCGAAAAGGGGAACGATCACTCTGGTCTTTCAGGAGGTGGGCAAGAGCACAATGCAGCTCGGCGGACTTTCCGGGGGTGACTTTCTGGAAGATGTAGTTGGCCCTCTGGGGATCCCGAGCCATGTGGAAAAACTGGGTCTTGTGGTATGCATTGGAGGCGGTATAGGAATTGCTCCCGTGCATCCTGTTGCCAAAGGCTTCAAGAATGCTGGAAGCAAGGTGATCTCGATCCTGGGAGCAAGGTCCAGGGAGCTGCTGATAATGGAAAAGGAAATGGTAAAGGCCAGCTCGGAAGTGCTGATATGCACCGATGACGGAAGCTACGGACAGAAGGGGTTTGTAACAAACGTTCTGGAGGATCTCATCAACAATGGCTCCCCCATAGACTTGATAGTAGCGATAGGCCCCGTGCCCATGATGGAGGCGGTGTGCAAGCTCACCAGGCCTTTTGAGATAAAAACCATGGTCAGCCTTAACCCCATCATGGTTGACGGTACGGGAATGTGTGGCGCCTGCAGGGTGACTGTAGGGGGCAAGACAAAGTTCGTCTGCGTGGAAGGGCCGGACTTCGACGGCCATCAGGTGGATTTTGCCGAGCTGAGATTAAGACAGAGGATGTATCTGAAAGAAGAAAGGGAAGCCATCGAGGCTTTAACATACATAGGAGAGTGAGGAAGGCGCGCCGATGACGGAGAAAAAAGAACAAAAAGAGAAAAAGGAGAAGAAAGAAAAAATCCCACGTCAGGCTATGCCCGAGCAGAGACCAGACCAGAGAGCCGGAAACTTTAAAGAAGTCCCGTTAGGGTATCTCCCTGAAACGGCAATGCTTGAAGCAACACGGTGCATCCAGTGCAAAAAACCGCGCTGTGTTGCGGGATGTCCGGTGGGAATAGATATTCCGGGCTTTATACTGGCAATAGAAGAGGGCGATTTCGCCCGGTCCATAAAGATACTGAAGGAGAGCAATGCCCTGCCCGCTATCTGCGGAAGGGTATGTCCCCAGGAAGACCAGTGTGAGATTCTATGCATTATAAGTGTCAAGGATGAACCGGTGGCCATTGGCAGGCTGGAGAGGTTTGCGGCTGACTGGGAGATGGCCCAGCCTGAAACAGAAATGCCCGAAGTAGCTGAGCCTACCGGCAAGAAGATAGCTATAGTTGGAGCAGGACCGGCGGGCTTGACTGTGGCTGGAGATCTTATCGTGAAGGGGCACGAGGTGACGATATACGAAGCGCTCCACAAGCCTGGCGGTGTCCTTGTATATGGCATACCGGAGTTCAGGCTCCCCAAGGAGATCGTCTACTACGAGATCGAGAACCTGGAAAAGATGGGGGTCAGGATCATCTACAACATGGTGATCGGAAAAACACTGACCGTAATGGAGCTCCTGGAAAAAGAAGGCCACGATACTGTTTTCCTGGGAGTTGGCGCGGGACTTCCGTGGTTCATGGATATCCCCGGCGAGAACCTCAACGGTGTCTATTCTGCCAACGAGTACCTGACAAGGGCGAACCTGATGAAAGCCTATCTCTTTCCCAAGTACGACACGCCGCTTGCCACGGGCAAGAAAGTGGCTGTTATCGGGGGTGGTAATGTGGCCATGGACGCAGCCAGGACCGCTCTGAGAATGGGCGCCCGGGAAGTTACCGTTGTCTACAGGCGTTCGAGAAACGAGATGCCGGCAAGGATTGAGGAGATACACCATGCGGAGGAGGAGGGAATAATTTTCGAGCTGCTCACAAATCCGGTCAGGATAATCGGCAACGACGATGGCTGGGTTACCGGTATGGAATGTATCAGGATGGAACTTGGTGAACCTGATGATTCAGGCCGCCGCAGGCCCATTCCCATCAAGGGTTCCGAGTTCATCGTTGATGTCGATACAGTGATCGTTTCAGTTGGAACAGGCGCAAATCCCCTTCTGACCAAATCCACACCAGGCCTTAAGCTGAACAAGTGGGATTACGTGGAGATCAATGAAAAGACGGGAGAAACCAGCATTCCGGGAGTGTATGCCGGCGGCGATATCGTGCGCGGTGCCGCAACAGTCATTCTCGCGATGGGAGACGGCAGAGTCGCCTCAAGGGCTATGCATGCATATATAATGGGTGAGGAACTCGTATTCGAGGAAGAAGAAAACGAGGAAGAGTAATGGGCGTAGAAGGGCGGCCAGGAGCTACCCTCAAAGAGATAACCGAACCTGTCAGGGCAGAGCTAGATGCGCTCGAGAGCCACTTCAGAGACTATTTGAGAACAGACATTCCGGTTATTGACAGTATCTTCCAGCACCTCCTGGACGGGGGAGGAAAGAGATTCCGCCCCCTCCTGGTTCTCCTTGTGGCCTCCTATAACAATGGCGCACATCCCGAAGACGTAAACCGCCTTGCGGTGTCCGTTGAGTTCATCCACACTGCGACACTGCTTCATGACGATGTTGTTGACCAGTCAGATGTGCGCAGGGGCCACAGGGTCGCTCACCATATCTGGGGTGCTGAACCAAGCGTTCTGGCCGGCGATTACCTGTATTCAAGAGCCTTTTCCATACTCGTTGAGATAGGGCACCTGGACATACTCCAGGCTATATCTGCTGCTACCACATCCATGGCAAGGGGAGAAGTGCTCCAACTTCTCCGTTCCTACAGCACTGCTACTACTGTTGAAGAGTACGTAGAAGTAATTACGGGCAAAACAGCAAGTCTGATCTCGGGCTCATGCCGGGCTGCCGGCTACCTTGCGAATTTTGACGATGGTGTTCTCGGGGCACTGGAACATTATGGGCTGAACCTTGGACTGTCGTTCCAGATCGTCGATGACCTCCTGGATTACACTGCGGAAAAGGGAGTTTTCGGCAAAACCGCAGGAAAGGATTTCCTGGAGGGCAAGGTAACACTCCCGGTGATCCTCCTCCTGGAAGCACTTGGCAGTGGCAGCAGGCGTGAGGTGGCGGATATCTTTCTGAAGGAAACTCCTGATCCGGACGATTTCGAAAAAGTGCGCGAAATGATGAATCAAGAGGGAGTGTTCGACAGAACCAGGAAGATCGCAAAGCAGTATTCTGATACAGCGAGTGCTGAACTCGCGGTTTCCCCCGAATCCGCCTCCAGGACAAGCCTCGAGGCCATGGCGGAATATGTGGTCTACAGGCAGACCTAGGATCGTTGATGACCACACGGAAACACCCTTTGGCAGAACTTGCACAAAGAACGATCGAGGAGTTTGTCAGGTCGGGCAGAAAGCCACAAGCCCCGGAAGACTACAGGCATGATCCGCCTTCCGGCGTCTTCGTCAGCTTGAAAAAATCCGGCAAGCTTCGAGGGTGTATAGGCACTATCACACCAGCTACTGAAAACCTTGCTCAGGAAGTCATTGAAAACGCGATCAGTGCTGCGGTGCGGGATCCCCGTTTCCCTCCGGTTTCGGACGAGGAGCTGGATGACCTGGAAGTAACGGTAGATGTTCTCACCGAGCCGGAGTCGGTCCAGGATGAATCCTCCCTGGACGAAAAGAGGTATGGGGTCATTGTCAAGAGCAGCGGCAAAAGAGGGGTTCTGCTTCCTGATCTTTCCGGAGTGGACAGTGTTCAGAGACAGCTTGAGATTGCCAGAAGGAAGGCCGGTATTGGTAATGAGGAGAACTTTGAGATCTACCGCTTCGAGGTGAAACGATACAGATGATAAGTTCAGAACCCATAGGAGAGAACCTGTTCAACCTCCTGATCGTGGACGATGAGGAGAGCGTAAGGGACTCTCTTGAACTCCTCCTTGAGGAGAGCTACAGAATGTACAAGGCAGCCGACGGCAAGCAGGCTCTTGCGAGGATCGAGGACCTTGGTGTGGATCTCGTAATTCTTGATGTAACCATGCCCGGTATGGACGGAATGGAGACCCTGAGCCGCATAATGGAGCTTCCGGCTCCGCCGGAGGTTATCATGCTGTCGGCTACAGACAGCGCCAGATTGGGAATACAGGCCGTCAAGGAAGGGGCCTACGATTATCTGGCAAAACCGTTCGATAAAGAGGAACTCAAGGAGGTTATCAAAAGGGCGCTGGAAAGAAGAAGCCTTGAACGGGAAGTAAGCTTCCTGAGAACGGAGGTTGAAAAGCTCGGAGGGTTCGGCGACATTGTGGGCAGGTCCCCCATGATGCTGGAGCTTTTCATGATCGTGGAAAAGGTCGCGCAAACAGATACAAGTGTCCTCCTCTCGGGTGAGAGCGGAACCGGGAAGGAGCTGGTGGCCAGGGCGATACACTCCAGGGGAAAGAGGAAAAAAGGGCCCTTCATCCCTATCAACTGCGCCGCCATTCCCCGCGAACTGATGGAAAGCGAATTCTTCGGCCATGAGAAGGGCGCCTTCACCGGGGCGCATGCCCGGAAGATAGGGAAATTCGAGCTCGCGAACGGGGGAATATTCTTCCTTGATGAGATATCGACACTTCAGCAGGAACTTCAGGCAAAGCTCCTCAGGGTCCTGCAGGACAGGGAATTTGTGAGGGTGGGCGGTACCCAGCCCATCCGGGGAGACGTTCAGATCATAGCCGCTTCAAACCGGGACCTGGGGGGGATGGTAGCTGAGGGACAGTTCAGGGAGGATCTTTTCTACCGCCTGAATGTAATTCCCATAAACCTGCCTCCACTGCGTGACCGCAGACAGGACATACCGCTGCTGGTAAAACACTTTCTCACAGGGCTCTGCGAGCGCCTGAACAAGACAGTACCGAAGGTTTCCAGGGAGGCCATTAAAGTACTGAAATCCTATCGGTGGCCGGGAAACGCCAGGGAACTGGAGAACCTGCTGGAAAGGATCGTAGTTCTGTCTCCGAAGGGAGCCGATATTGATGTACAGGACCTCCCCATGGAGATAACCGTTGCCAGGAAGGATCCGGAGGTCTTCTCGGGGTCGGCAGCGGACGGACTTATGTCGGCGCGTGACAGATTCGAGAAGATGTACATCCTCTCCGCCCTGAGAAAGACCGACTGGAACCAGTCTGAGGCGGCAAAGCTGCTGAAGGTGCACCGCAATACCCTCCACAAGAAAATGACAGCCCTGGGGATCGTGCTTCCTGAAGGCTAGTACGCACATATTTATCAACACCTGCACACGATCGTGTGCATTGACTGTATCCCGTTGAAATTAAAATAAATTCCGGCATGGAATCGCTATCTGGTTTTTTAGTGCACACGTTCGTGTGCACATAAATTCGGTCATCCGCCGGGGGCATACAAAATAATCCTTTAAAAACAACGAGTTAAGCGTAGCGGCGCTTTTGGCAAGGGTATTGCTTCTATGTGGGAATAAGAAGCCCTGAAACCCATGTTATTAAAGGAGGCAGAAAATGAAGAAG
>JBGMRC010000038.1:0-10451 GCA_048061075.1 bacterium
CAAAAAAGAAATCAACTTCAAGATCGTCTATTACGGTCCGGGCTTATCAGGCAAAACAACTAATATCGAGCAAATTCACAAGCAGACAAAGCCTAAATTCAAGGGAAAGCTGATATCACTTGCAACCCAGACGGACAGGACTCTTTTTTTCGACTTCCTCCCCATGGAGCTGGGTGAGATTGGCGGATACAAGATACGGCTCCATCTCTATACCGTACCCGGACAGGTGCACTACAACGCAACAAGAAAGCTCGTTCTGAAGGGAGTAGACGGAATTGTTTTCGTGGCTGATTCACAATCCACGATGAAAGATGCGAACATTGAGAGTCTCCTCAACCTGGAAAAAAATCTCCAATCCTACGGGAAAAACCTGAAGGACCTCCCGCATCTCATTCAGGGAAACAAGAGGGACCTTGATGGCCTGATTCCGATGGAAGATCTGAGATCGACCCTTAACCGTTACAACGCTCCTATGGTGGAGGCTGTTGCGACCAAGGGTCCTGGTGTACTTGATACCCTCAGGGAAGTAGTAAAGATAGTCCTGAAGGCAGCAAAGGCTCAGCTCCCGGATGATGCGAGGGATGAAGTTATTGCAGACCCGGAATCTGAAGAGGAAATATCATTCGAAAGTGAGCAGCTTGCTGAACCGGTAGTAGTGATGTCGGAGGAGGCGGAATCAATTTCAGCTGAACATGGAACTTCCCAGGAGATCCCTCCGGTACAACCGGCTGATATGGGGGTGCCCGATTCCAGGATGACCGATGCTGCGATCCTTGATCTGGAGGTACCTATCCCGGGCGGCGGCAGGCTGGAACTGAAACTTGGTATCGTTGCCAGAGTATTGAAGAGTAGTACTATGGGGAAGGGTGAGGAAACGGTACAAAAAGTAGAGTTAACCGTAAAGCCTCTCCAGGGCAGTATTCACGACGAAGGGCCTGCTTCGGTGACGGACATGGGGTATGTCTCTGAAGAAGCCATGGAGCCTGCATCTAAGGTAGTGCCGGAGCCAGTTTCCGATGAACTGCCTGTGGAGGAACTCACTGTTTCATTAGATGAACCGGGATCGGGATACGATCCCACATTCCAGGAGCTTGAAATAGCTGATCCGGACACTGTTGAAATGAATACAGGAACAGATACCGGAAAGAAAAGGAAGGGGCTTTTGGGGTTGTTCGGTAAGAAAAAGAAATAGTCCCGGGTTTCGGTCCCAAGACCCATGTCCCATGACCCAGGTTTGTTGATCCAAAATCCCCTTCGGCAGGCTCAGGGCAGGCAAGGTCCAAAATCCAAGATCGTGATGTGTAATAAGTAATTGGTGATTGGTGATTAGTAATTAGTGAATTCAAATTAATCTAATTTCCAATTTCTAATCTCCAATTTCCAGTATTCCAATGCCCATAGCCCATAGCCACCGCCTGCTCTTATCCCCTGTATCCCCTTCATCCCTGTTAGAATCCATACCTGAACACGGAACTGGACAGAGTTGGCGGGCATCTTGCTTATACATTTCCATGTTCAGGAAAGTGGAAAGGGTAAAACGCGACTCCGCGCCCTGCCGGGAAAAATCATCGCTGCGTTTTGGGTTTGTTCGTTTTCAGCTCGTTTTTCTTGCAGTTGGTTATCTTGCAGGACTTCTCATCTGTCGATTCTTTCCTGTGTCTCCTATGGTGGTCAGTCCCATGTCCGCGGTTGTTTTCGTAGCAGCCCTCGCAGCCCCTTCTCCGGTGGCCGTAGTAGCGACCGGTTTCGCCGGTGGTGTGATGATCTCGTCCTTTTCAGAGGCAGAGTTACAACCTGGATCGAAAAAACCCCTGACAGGAACATTTGAAGGAGAGATCCTCTCTTTAAAGAATAAAGCAGCGCTGAAAACTCAGGCACTGGTCCGTGTAAGATCCGTCTACAGAACTGAAAGCGAAAAAGTATCATTTAATGCCTATATCAGGACTTCTGAACTCGATCTGATGCGTGGCGACAGGATAAAATTCAGGGCCAGGCTTGTGCCGTTACAGGGCCACGGAAGAACTGATGTTCTTTTTTCCGGTTCTGTGGGGAGTGGGGCAATGGTTCTGGTGAAAAGATCCCCCCTTTCAGGAATGATCGGGAATATAAGGAGAGACGTCCTGAGGCTGTCCGGAGGCGATATCAGCGATGCAGGTGCTATGCTTGCCGCAATCGCAGCAGGTGACAGATCTTACCTGTCATCGGACCTCTCGCGGGCCTTCAGGCGTACAGGTATCTACCACCTCCTGGCGATCTCAGGAGTCCACGTTGGATCATCCATCTTCATTGGATTCAGCCTGATGCGGCTCCTGAGCCTGCCATGGGCAGGAGGAGGTAATACAAAAAGCGTCTATATGCTTTCAGTTGCCGGCGGATCGATCTCGGTCCTGGTATACCTGATGATCACCGGTTTGAGCACCTCTTCCGTAAGAGCGACGGTTTTCGCGGCCGTACTCCTTGCCGCGCCCTTCCTGGGGAGGGAGGGATCTTTGCCTAACAATATTGCCCTTTCACTCATAGTAATTACCGCCTTTTCATCTCTCAGACAGCCTGACCTGTCCCTTGGGCTTTCTCTGGCGGCGCTCCTTGGTATAGCAAGCTCCATAAGGAAGGATGGAGGACTAATAGGAAATACGATCAGAGTCTCCATGGGAGCGTACCTTTTTACACTTCCCATCATCGTGGTCGCTTTTCGAGGGATCCCTGTTTTCGGACCCTTCTTTAATCTATTTTCAGGATTTGTATTTGCCATTTTTCTAATTCCCCTTGCTATGGTCGGAGATTTTCTCACCTCCATATTTCCAGTCGCCGGAAAAGCGCTGTTTATTTTCTGGCGGGCTTTAGCTGATCCCGTTCTGGTAATACTCAAGTGGGCAGGAGCAGCGAAGTGGATCTTCCTTCCCGTGAACACCTCCGGTTATGTTCTGGCGGCGGTCGCGTCGCTGGCCTCGATCGCTGTCTGGACAAGGATCAGAGGATGCATTAAGTGGGGCTTCCTACTTCTGGTGTTTCCTGTGGTCCTGGGAGGCATTGGTAATTATGCGGAAGGGGCCTTTGGCACCACACATCTATCTATGATCTTTCCAGGGTTCGGTCAGTCAGATGCCTCCTTGATCCGGAGTGATGGTGGTGTTGTCCTCATCGATGCGGGCTCACCAGGCTACGATGGCAGTACGCCGCGAATAGGGCGGTTCCTGGATCGGAAGGGTATCAGCAGGATAGACGCCCTCTTCCTCACACATCCCCATCCGGACCATGCTGGTGGAGCCGTGCACCTGCTGAGAAACTATGGAGTTGCCCGTCTTATCCTGCCTTATAGCCGGAATGCTCTGAGGCTCTGGAGCCGAATCCTCAGCGTAAGTCCAGAAAAGACAGTTGTGACCTTCGTTGAGGCCGGAGACAGGATCGCTATCGGTAACATGGTTTTCCATATTCTTGGGCCGGAGGGGAGTATAGATGTTAATGAAGGGAACCTGAACCGCTTGTCCATGATCGTGGCCTTGAACTGGGGGGATTTTTCCGGGCTCTTTACCGGTGACGCGCCATGGGCAGATGTGGCGGCCGCCTGGAAAAGTACAGGGGACCTTGCATTGTTGAAGGTACCCCATCACGGGAGTGCCTCAGGTTTCGAGAGCTTTGGAAAAAAGAGAAATTCACGGGGAATGCCGGCCCTTTCAGTTGCCGTGTGCACCGCGCGAAGGGGTTACAGCTCACAACTGCCATCACGTGATGTCGTGGACTGGTTTGAAAGGAAAGGAGTGTCGTTTCTTATTACAGGATACGGAAAAGGGATCGAAGTGAAGTACTATCCTGATAAAGGTTTGATTATAAAGTGATCATGATAGGAATTCAGTGGTCAGTGATCAGTAGTCAGAATGTATATAAATGGCAGGTAAAAACTAGTGATTTATATATTTGTA
This sequence comes from bacterium, assembly GCA_048061075.1. Lineage (GTDB taxonomy): Bacteria > BMS3Abin14 > BMS3Abin14 > BMS3Abin14 > BMS3Abin14 > SZUA-178. Next base: position 3,921 of record JBGMRC010000038.1, read on the forward strand.
TAATTTCCCATAATGATTCTTTATTCTGACAACTGACTACTGTATTCTGACAACTGTACTCAGTCTTACTACTTCGACCGGGCGGTCAATCTATAGCCATAAATCCTCACGGCAAAAGGGATTTACGGCTGCGGTTATTGACAAGGATATGAGCTTCTGTTAAGAAAAAAAGGTTATTTTCTAAATTGTTAGGTGGCTTTCAGGGGGAAGTGACTTGAAGAAATCCAACATCCTGGTTGTAGATGATGATAAATTCGCCAGAGTTTTCTGTCGTGAGATCCTGGAAGAAGAGCAGATCTTCGAGATCCACGAGGCCTCAGGGGTCGATGAAGCGATCGATCGCATTAATAAGGGCGGTATTGACCTGATAATCTCGGATATGGTCATGCCTGAAAAAACCGGTTTCGACCTCATCGAGTGGGTAAATAGCGAAATGCCCAACCTCAGGGTCATCGTCATAACGGGCCACGGCACGGTGGAAAGCGCTGTTAAGGCTATGAAAATGGGGGCGCTGGACTATATCAGAAAACCACTTAACCCACCGGAGTTCAAGATCGTTGTCCACAGAGCTATTGACCAGATAAGGCTGGCCGAGGAGAACGTGGAACTCAGAAACAGCCTCAAGTTGCACAATATAGGCAGCAGGATCACAAGAACAATAGAGATTGAAGAGCTATATGAACTCGTCTTTGACCTTCTGCTCCAGGAAACGGGTGCTACCAGGGGTTTTTTGTACCTGGTTGACCAGGAGCACGGTGAATCCAATGTGATCATTTCAGAAGGGTTTGATGTTGAGCTGAACAACAAGATCGACAGTGAGGTTTTTTCCGCCTATTCCGATATTATTTCTTCAGCAAAGGGCCCTGTAGCTCCTGCCCAGATCCGTCCGGTAAATGTGAAATTCCGCTCCAGCGTTGATCCGATACTCTCCATAATGTTTGTGCCCCTGAGGAATAAGAAAGACCTGGTGGGTATGGTGGTATTTTTTGATACTGAAAGGGATGGTGCTTTCGGGGAGAGGGATACTCATGTGGCAACCTTTCTTTCTGAGCATGCCGGAGCCGCCATCGAGAATGCCCTGCTGTATTCACAGGCTAAAATACTTACGATAACCGATGATCTCACCAATGTTTTCAACTACCGCTATCTTAACAACATACTGGATCGAGAGCTTCTCAGGGCACAGAGGCTCAATACTCACATGTCAATACTGTTTCTGGACCTCGATTCCTTTAAACAGGTCAACGATCACCATGGACACCTGGTGGGAAGCAAGATCCTCATTGAGGTGGCCGGAATTCTCAAACAGGCGGTGAGAAAGGTGGATGCCGTTGCCCGGTATGGTGGAGATGAATACATTTTAGTCCTGACTGATACGACATCAAAGGGTGCGATGACAGTAGCCGAGAGAATACGTGAAACGGTTGAGAAGTACGAATTCATGAAGGAGGAAGGCTACAACATAAGGCTCACGGTTTCTATAGGAGTTGCATCCTATCCGGAGCACGCTTCAGGTAAAATTGAACTGCTTCATCTTGCGGACGAGGCTATGTACAGAGGTAAGCATGGAAGAAAGAATATAGTATACATTGCCGTTCCAGATAAAACTTCCCAGAGGAGTCCCATCTCACCGATGAGCAGCACGAAAGAAGGCCAGGGGTAAAGTCAGGGATGACTGTAAAAATCAGGGCGATCCGCGGATTCCGTGACATACCTCCGGAAGAGGCTTTCAGGCTTCAAGATGTAGAAGTCAGGGCCCGCGAGCATTTCGAACGGTACGGGTACCATGAGATCAGGCTTCCGGTCGTGGAGGCCACTGAGCTTTTTGCCAGGTCCATCGGTGAGACCACGGATATAGTGGAAAAGGAGATGTACACTTTCGCGGACAGGAACGGGCAGAGCATAACCCTCAGGCCGGAAGGTACGGCTTCTGCCGTGAGAGCCTATCTCCAGGGTGGATGGAAATCCAGGGGAGGTATAACCAAGATCTACTACTCTGGTCCCATGTTCCGGTACGAGAGGCCTCAGAAGGGCAGGTACAGGCAGTTCTATCAGATGGGCCTTGAAGCCCTTGGAGGAGGGGGGCCCCTTGTTGATGCTGAGGTCATTGACCTTCTCCACAGATTATTTGAGCTTCTTGAAGTTAACGACATCAGGATCCTGGTAAACTCGCTGGGCTGCGGTGAGTGTCGACCGTCCTTCAGGAAGGAACTCGTGGAGTTTCTGGAAATGATGTCGGACAAACTGTGCTCCGTCTGCAAGAAGAGGATAAAGACAAATCCTCTCAGGGTCCTTGATTGCAAGGTGACGTCGTGTATTGAAGCCCTGAAGGATTCTCCGGTGATGTTGGACTTTCTGTGCCCGGACTGCGAGGCCCATTTTGACAGGGTGACTGAGGCCCTGAATGGGCTTGGGGTGAACTACGAGGTGGATCCCAGAATAGTCAGGGGTCTGGATTACTACAACCGTACAGCCTTTGAGGCTGTATGCGAGAGACTGGGTGCCCAGAACGCTGTAGCTGCCGGCGGAAGATACGACGGCCTGGCAAGTGAACTTGGCGGGGACGTTCCCGGGATCGGTTTTGCCATCGGTATGGAAAGGCTCAGTCAGATCGTGGACTGGGAGAACAGGACGATCTCTCCCCCGGATTACTATATCGCCGCTGCCACACCCGGCGCGAGGATCCCGGCGTTGAACATTGCTGGTATATTGCGGGATTACGGCTATTGTGTTGAAATCGATCTGGAAGACAGGAGCCTTAAGGCACAACTCAGAAGCGCAAACAAGTTAGATATACGCAGTGTGGTAATCATAGGTGACGAGGAGCTGGAAAGGGGTGTTCTGAAACTCAAGGATTTTGATAAAAAAACTCAGGTGGAGCTCTCCATGGATGAACTTATCGAGAGTGCAGCGAATAGAAGCAGATCCTCGAAAGGAGATGCATAATGGTTACTTCAGGGAGCCTGAAAAGTAGATCAGTTGTAGACATTCTCAAGGAAGCCGAAACGGGTGGGTTCACAGGCATTGTCACGCTAAAGGGCAAGACGGGACTTGCAACTATTACACTTATCAAGGGTGTCGTGATCGATGTGAGGGAGCCGAGAGTCAGAAGCCGTCTTGGTCGCTTTCTGGTGAGAAGCAACGTCATTACTGAAAAGGAGCTCCAGGAAGCGCTCAACACCCAGAAGGAAAAGGGCGAGAGGTCATATCTTGGGGAGATCCTCATAAACCAGGGTGTCCTCGAAAGGGCGACGTTGGATGATTCCATGAGGGCCGTAATTGAGGACTCCCTGATACACCTCCTTGGTTGGGATGAGGGCCTTTTCAGAGTTGAAAGATCCGAGGATGTGTCCGGCGACTCGGTCGGTGTGGCATCCATTTCAGAGCTTGCTGAAAAAGCCAAGCAGATGGCTGCGGCGGTTGAAGAGGACTGGATGCTTGGCGAACTCATTCCGGACAGTGAGAGGATGGAAGATTCCATCCTCGATGAAGTGAACGCTATAATTAAAAGGGTGAGCCAGAAGATGAGGGATCTGAAGCCGGAGGAGGTCATCCTTCTGGTGGAGGACGAGGCATTGATGAGGGAGTTGTTCAGTGACAAACTCAAGAGTTTCGGGTTCGAGGTGGATGCCGTAGAGTCCCCTAAAAAGGCCCTGGACAAGCTTTCGGAATACGAGGTGGAGGGGAAACTTCCTATTGTCCTGTCGGATCTGATCATGCCTACGATAAGTGGGAAGGGGCTGTTCGGGGGCCTTGAGCTTTTAGAAGAGATCCAGAAGACAAGCAGCCACATTCCTGTTATCGTTAATACTGCCTACCCCGATGCGACGATCAGGAGGAGAGCGCTCTTCCTGGGCGCGACCTATTATATCCATAAACCGGAAAGGAAGGATATATCCCCGGAAGAACTGGAGAACCAGCTGAACCTGTTCATAGAGGAAGTGGCGCTCTGTATTCAGAATGTTATTCAGCGTCATGAAATCTACTTTGAACGCGATCAGCAGAATATCCTCCGCGAGGAACTGCTTTCTCAGCTCGTTCAGGCCCAGGAGGAACTTCAGCAGGTAGGTGAGCTTGTCAAGCGGGATGTAGGTGATATCCGGTTCCTGAAAGCTACCAGCGACAAGATGGTTCGGGAAAAGAGCCTCGGAAAGATGGCCGAAACCATAGTGGAGTTCGCGACGAGCGAGATGGACCGGAGCGCCATCTTCCTGGTTCGCAAGGACAGGATCTCGGGTTTTTTCGGGAACGATCGCAGGGAAGAAGGGGACGGCTTCAGAGACCGGGTAAAATCCCTGGATTTTTCCAAGGACGAATCACCGCTGATCGAGGAGGCTGTTTTCTCCGGGAACGTTATCCTGGCCGAAGATCCCGGTGATAAACTGGGCAGTGCGATCCTGACGGCCCTTGGTGATCCTGCCCCAAAGCATGCGGTGATCCTCCCGATAATGGTTCAGAACCTGGTTGTTGCTCTGATGTATGGAGACGTTGTCCCCGGAGGCCCCCCGATAAGAGATATGGATTCACTGGAGATCCTCCTCAACCTGGCATCCATGTCTCTGGAGGTACAGCAGCAGATGGCCGTTATAAACAAGTTGCGGAGCAGCAATTAAGCTCCCGGGAGCCTGTCGGAGAACTTCCTCAGGCTTCTGCCGCAAGTTACCTGCAGACCATAGGTAAGGTGTTTTCAGCCAGGCCGCTTCAGAAGGCCTGGCTTTTCACGAGAGGATGATCCGATTATGAAAGAAAACAAGCTGGATCTGTTGTCAGGCTGGCAGAGGACCCACGACTGCGGTTCGCTGTTCCGGGAAGATGTCGGCGAGAAAGTGGTTCTCATGGGATGGGTGCACCGAAGGCGGGATCACGGCGGACTTATCTTTGTGGACCTCAGGGACAGGTGGGGACTCACTCAGGTGGTGTTCAATCCTGAACGGGATAAGCAGTCACATCAGAAGGCCGAGGCTCTCAGGTCGGAGTATGTCATCGCGGTTATGGGGGAAGTCATTCCAAGGCCTGAGGGAATGGTCAACCCGGACATGCACACGGGCGAAATAGAAGTAATGGTGGAAGAGATCCGTCTCTTAAATACCAGTCTCACACCTCCCTTTGCCATCGATGAGCGCGAGAGTGTGGATGTGGCCGAAGGTATCCGTCTGAAATACCGCTACCTTGACCTGCGGCGGGAGACCATGAAGGGCAATATGATACTGAGATCTGAAGTTTCCAGGAACGTGAGGGACTTTCTTTACGGTGAGGGTTTTCTTGAAATAGAAACGCCGTTTCTCACCAAAAGCACACCTGAAGGGGCCAGGGATTATCTTGTCCCATCCAGGATCAATCCAGGGCGAATGTTTGCTCTACCGCAATCTCCCCAGCTTTTCAAGCAGATACTGATGATATCCGGCTATGATCGGTATTTTCAGATCGTTCACTGTTTCCGTGACGAGGATCTGAGGGCTGACAGACAACCGGAATTTACACAGATCGATGTGGAGATGGCGTTTGTAACGGTCGACACCCTCTTCGAGATCATGGAAAGAATGATGGTAGGTATATTCAAAACCGCCCTTGACGTGGATGTGAAACCACCCTTCCCGCGGCTGACATACGAGGATGCTGTGGACAGGTACGGCCTTGACAGGCCCGACACCAGATTCGAGATGGAGCTCGTGGACCTTTCAGGCACCCTCGGCAAGACGGAGGCGAAGATCTTTTCAGAAACTGTCGATGGAGGCGGGACGATAAAGGGCATAACCGTAAAGGGCGGTGCCGGGATGTCGAGGAAGGATCTTGACGAATTGACCGAATATGCAGCCATCTACGGCGCCAAAGGCCTTGCCTGGTTCAAGAGTTCAGCTGAAGGCTGGCAGTCTCCCCTGGCCAAATTTATAGATGACGATGTCAAAAAGGTGGTTTCACGGATCGCCGATTTTGAAGCAGGAGACCTGCTCCTGGTAATTGCCGGTGAATCTGGCATGGTAAATGAATCTCTGGGTCAGTTGAGAGTTCACCTTGCCCGACAGCTGGATCTCATCCCCGCTGACCGCTACAATTTCTGCTGGATCGTGGATTTTCCACTGTTTGAATATGACAGTGACGAGGAGAGATTCGTATCCATGCACCATCCTTTTACCTCTCCCATTGAAGAGGACATACCTCTCCTGGATTCAGATCCGGGCAGCGTCAGAGCCAGGGCATACGATCTTGTGCTTAACGGCTCAGAGATCGGCGGTGGCAGTATCAGGATTCATACTGAGGAGGTCCAGAGCAGGGTTTTCGAACTGCTCAAGATAGGTCCGGAGGAGGCGACAGAGAAGTTCGGCTTCCTCCTTGAGGCGCTTCAGTACGGTGCTCCGCCCCACGGTGGCATAGCCTTCGGCCTTGACAGGATAATCATGATCCTGGCGAATGCCGACTCCATAAGAGATGTGATCCCCTTTCCCAAGACACAAAAAGCCCTGTGCCTGATGACCGGCGCGCCCAACCAGGTTGATCAGCAGCAGCTGACCGAACTGGGCCTGAGACTCAAAA
>JBGMRC010000039.1:0-3638 GCA_048061075.1 bacterium
GTCTGGCCTGTGCCAATGGAATGATGCCAGAGGCCGGGATCAAGCACGCTCTTGTTATCGGAGCCGAGACTCTGTCCAGGGTGATCGACTGGAGCGACAGAAATACGTGCGTTATCTTTGCCGATGGTGCCGGAGCCGCCCTGGTGAGGCATGAGGGGGGTGACAGGGGGATCATGTCAACATACCTGCGGGCCGACGGGTCCGCTCCACCGCCCTGGCTTATGGTATCTCCGGGCGTGGCCTACCGCGGTCCTTTTTCAGAGGAGAGCGGGACTGACTTTGCCATCCGGATGGAGGGCAAGGAAGTCTTCAAGTTCGGCGTAAAGGCCATGCCGGACGCAGTTATCGGCGCCGCCGAACGGGCGGGGGTTGCCATCGAAGATCTCGATATGGTTATTCCCCACCAGGCCAACATCCGCATCATCGATGCGGGCGCCAAAGCGCTGGGTATAGACAGGGATAAATTCTTCGTTAATCTCGATAAGTTCGGTAATACTTCAGCGGGAACTATCCCCCTTGCCATGGATCAGGCCAACAGGGAAGGCCGATTGAAGGAGGGGGACCTCCTGGCCCTCTCCGGCTTCGGTGCCGGCCTTACATGGGCAGGGTGTATTATTAGATGGTGAACCTGGTTTCATGTTTCAAGTTTAAAGTTTCAAGTAGGTAAAGAAATAATAAGACAGGTAATGTTTTTTTTCTAACGTGAAACTTGAAACCTGAAACCAGGAACTAATCTCCAATCCTCCTAAAGCAGTATCAAATCACTTCCCTTCTGCCAGTATTTTCTTCTTAAGGCCCTTGTCGGCAGGCTTTTTACCGAACCAGATCGCGAAAAGGGCTTCGGCAAAGTCGGCGCCGGGGATCGTGCCTTTGTTGTCGTTTTTTATCACCACTGTCGTTCCTTCTCCTGGTGTATATGTCATTAGTACCCTCTCACCCCTCAGGAGGGGCTCGGTGAACATGTTCTCGAACTGCTCCATGCGTTCTGCAAGGTCGCCTGATCTGTCAGGTGTGTTGGCGTCAAAACCGTCCCTCCAGCCTTTTTGCAGGCTTTTGGCCTTTACTTTCTTATATACGAAGTGCATGACCATGCCTCTGGCCTGGTCGGTACCGATAATTATTGCGGCATCTTTCGAGGGGTTCTCCATGTAGAGGCCGGCAACGTAGACCTTGATTATGGTTTTCTTTCTTATTCCCATGCCCACAAGTGAGCTCTCCTCACCTCCTATTTTGATGGAGTCTGCCATGGTCACTCCGGCCAGTTCAGCCGCCTGTGCCGGGGTAGATGCCGGTGCTGTTAATAGAAACGTACACAGCGCCGCAACGACAACGGTTCGCCAGTTCAGTGTAGTTCTGCGTTTGCCCATAATCATCCTCCTTGTCCCCCTCGATCATCCTTTCATCGCTTTTTCTTCCCTCTTTGCTACTTTCCAGAGTTCCTCCATCTCATCGATATTCATCTCTTCTAAAGAGCGGTTTTCCCGCTCTGCCTGCCGCTTCATGGACCTGAAGCGTTTCCTGAATTTTATCAGCGACCTTTCAATGGCATCGTCGGGGTAGATATTCAGGAAGCGGGCCAGGTTGACCGTCATAAAAAAGAGGTCACCCACCTCATCAACCAGCTCCTCACGGTCTCCCGAGTCCAGGGCTGATCTAATCTCACCCAGCTCTTCTGCTACCTTGTCCAGGAGATCCTCCGGTTTTTCCCAGTCGAAGCCGAAGCTGACTGCCTTCTCCTGGAGCCTGAGGGTCCTGTGTAATATTGGTAACCCGGTGGGACGGTCGGTCCTGGTCTTTCCCTCCGTCTCGTACTTGATCCTCTCCCAGTGTTCTGTCGCCTCATCTCCCGTCATAGCTTCCTCACTGCCGAAGACATGAGGGTGCCTGCGGATGAGCTTCTCGTTTATCCTCTTCACAGCGTCATCGAAGGAAAAATGGCCCGCCTCGCTCGCCAGTTGGCACTGGAAAACAACCTGCAGCAGCAGGTCTCCGAGTTCCTCCTGGATATCTGAAGAGTCCCCGACCTCGATGGCATCCACAAGTTCGTAGGCCTCTTCGATTATATACGGCCGCAGTGATTCCGGTGTCTGCTCCCTGTCCCAGGGGCATCCTTCCGGGCCCCTGAGCTGTTTCATGAGGTCAAGGAGTTTCTGGATCGGTGCTGCCTGGCTATTCTTTTTCGTCAAGGAATCCTCCGGGGGTATTTGTGTGAAGTATAGCTAATTAAGCTGCCAGTTAAAAGTGCATGAAAACCAATTCTCCTCCCCAACCTGTTTCCACTCATTACGCATTACCCATTACGATCCTGGATTTTGGGTTTCCGTTCCCTTAACTTGGGACCTGGGACCTGGGACTAGGAATCCGGGACCCGAGCTCAATTGTATCAGTTTGTTGGGCCGCGCGAGCACACCTTGCCAGCTAAGGTCCAATACTGGTATATTATGGCTCGACAACAGGCCCGTGATTCTGCTTGCAAAACAGGGCCGGATTTTGGGAGAATACCCCACAAATAACTATATCTACCATTTACTAAAAACTTTACAGAAATCGATTTAACGTGGAGTAATACAAGCAATACATTCTGGCGATTGGAGAATCTGCTTATGGCAGGGAAAGATACCAAGGATAAGGATTTCAAGGTAGAGGACCGCAGGACCTCCTCCTCTGGCGCCGAGGAAAGCATCGAGGAAGGCCCCGGGGAAGTATCAAAGGAAAACACCGAAGAAGGAGATGAAGCTGCTGAGCTCACCCAGGAACCCGGCGAAGGCACCCCGGGAGCCGGAAGCGAAGGGGTTCGACAGTTCCCGCCCGTGGATTTTTCCACATTCCTTTTCTCCCTTTTCAGTTCTGCCCTCATCCAGTTGGGAGAAATGGCGGATCCGATCACGGGCAAGCAGGACAAGAATCTCGATGCGGCCAAACAGACTATAGATCTGTTCGCTATACTTCAGGAAAAGACAAGCGGTAACCTTTCCGATGAGGAGGATAATTTTTTGAAGAACGCTTCAACCGAGCTTAAATGGAAATACCTGGATGCCGTAAAGGAGAAAGGATAATTCCAGTTTTGAGGACTCCGTTGGGTCGTTTCCTCCTTTCTCTTATATTTATCTTTTCCGCCATCCAGCCTGCCATTGCTGCCGAGGTTAGCGAGGTTACTGTTGATTTCCCTCTTTCGGAGATCCTTGATATCGCACCTGCTGGTGGTGCCGGCGACAAGATGGACGACAGAGCAAGGCCTGAGGTTATTGTCCCGCGGGCCTCCTGGGAAAAGGAGTGGTTCGCCTACCGGCAGAAATCACTCAGGGGTAACCAGGCCGGCGCTGTGAAGCACCTTGATAATATAAACAACTACCGTTTAAAAGCCGGTATACCAAATCTCTTCATCCCTTCAGCTGCTCTTCTTTACGAGTCTTCTCAGGCGCGGAAACAGGCACGATACGACGACGCCCTGCAGCTTATTAACTACGCCTCAAAATTCTCACCGGATGATCCATCTCCATATTTTTACAGGGCGAGGACACTATGGAAGCAAAGCAAACTCAGGGTGCTATCCTCCATGGATGCCGTTCTGGAGGGCTGGGTAGCCTTTGTCTGGGATTTCAGGTCCGCCTTCCCGTGGATGATCGGGTTTTTGACCT
>JBGMRC010000039.1:3738-10186 GCA_048061075.1 bacterium
GCCTTTGTCTGGGATTTCAGGTCCGCCTTCCCGTGGATGATCGGGTTTTTGACCTGGACTCTTACCGGAATAATCGTCGCTAGTATTGTCTCTATTTTTCTGTATGCGGTAAGGGTGATCCCTCGAATATCCCACGATATATACCATCTGATACACATTCCCCAGTGGGTTGTGTATCTGGCGGTCCCAGTTGTGATGGGTATACTATTACTTACCGGGTTTCCCTTTATCTGGTGGATAGTGGCAACAGCCTTCATAGCCTTTTTCCACGCCACAGTGAGAGAGCGGATAGCCCTGGCCGCCTGTCTGATCCTCCTGGTTTCCGTTCCCCTTCTTATTCATGTGATGGCGCTGGGCAACTCCTTCAGCTCCGGTTCCAAAGATATTACCTTATATATGGCCGAGATGGCGGGCCAGGGAGAAAAAGCTGTCAAGAAACTGGAGACATTAAGGACCAAATATCCCCAGGATATCGATGTGCTGGTCGCAATGGCGGCTGTGCTGAAGAGGGACGGCAATCTGGCGGGCGCCGAAACAATGCTGAAAAAGGCATCTATTTTGAACCCGAACTCTGCGGCGGTGAACAATAACATCGCAAACATAATGTTTGCCAGGGGCAAGATCGAGAATGCCATAAACCAGTACAAAAAAGCGCTGCGTTACAGCGACAACGCCCTGATTCATTACAACCTCAGTCTGGCGTTACAGGAGAGCCTTCAGCTCGAAGAGGGGGGCAGGGAGTTTCAGAAGGCCCAATCCATCGATCCTGACCTTATCGGGAAGATCACATCCAACAAAGGTGAGGGCGGCGAGAGCTACGCTCTGGACATATACACCGACAAGAAGACGTATTATTTTAATGCGCTCAAACTCGATGATATGAGCAGACAGTGGAGAAATACCCTCTGGGGAGGTATTCTGCCATGGATCTCATTTCCGGTCTCCCTCATTGCTTTCCCCATAGCGGGCGTGCTGATGCTGGCGGGCTGGCCTCTGAACAAGGCCATGTTCTCATCCAGCCGCTGCAGGAGGTGCGGAAGACTTCACTGCGCCAGGTGCAGTGAGTCGAGCAAGGTCGATCTCTGCTCCCAGTGCCGGCAGATCTTTTATGTCAGAACCGGTGTAGATCCTGCCAGCAGGGTCAGGAAGATGATGCAGATCATGCGTTTTAACAGGAGAAGGGCCTTTACTGCCCGGATACTGACGGTGCTACTGCCCGGTTCAGGTCACGCTATGCTGGGTGAAGGGTTCAAGGCGGTGGTCCTTATTACGATCTCAGCGGTTTTCTGGCTGAAATGGCTGCTGTGGTATGGACTGTTCAGGAGTACGACCATGCTCGAGATTCAGCCGGGAACGTCCCTGAGGATCATGTTCGCTGTATTTTTCCTTTTTTACTATATATTCGTTTTCAGATCGCTTGGCCAGGTCATGGAGGAGAAGTAAAGGGATGGCTCTCAAGGGAACTCTGAAAGATTTTGGGCTTTCTGACATATTCCAGCTTATTGCCCATCAGAGAAAAACGGGTGTCCTTCATCTGGGGGACCGGGGCAAGGATGTGGCTGTCACTTTCGATCAGGGCAAAGTTGTAGCTGCCGAGCCGCGGACAGACAAAACCAGGGAAAAGGAGAAGGTCGGCGAGATCCTGGTCAAATCCGGGATACTGAATACGGAGCAGCTGGCTCGCGCGCTGGAAGTTCAGAACCACACAATGAAGAAGCTTGGCATCGTCCTGTCGGAGCAGAAGTTGATCACTCCGGAGCTGTTCGGTGAGGTGCTGTCTTTTCAGGTAAGAGAAACCCTCTTCAAGGTATTTCAATGGACGAGCGGGCACTACCGCTTTGAAACTGGCAAAGTGTCCTACGATCACCAGTTCGTTACCCCGCTTTCAGCAGAGTTCATTCTCATGGAGGCTGCCCGGATAATAGACGAGTGGCCGGGGGTCAAGAAGAAGATCCCTTCCATGGAAGGGATCTTCTTGCAGATTCCCGGGGCCGGTGACAAGATAATCAGGAAGTCCCAGATCGAAGGCCACGACGAGGATGATATAGATATAGATATTTTCGGAGAAAGCGATGCGCCCAAGGCATTCGATGAGGATGCGATAGTTCTCTCGGCCGCCCAGGAAAAGGTTTTCGACCGGATCGACGGCAAGAGGACTGCCGGTGAACTTTCCTACCAGACACTGATGGGCGATTTCGAAGTTTCCAAAACACTCGTGGCGCTCATGGGTTTCGGGCTTATCAAGCCCATATCCGTCCCGACGGCCACACCGAAAGAAGAGGCCGTCAAGGAGAGGGTTGAAAGGGGCAGAAATGTCTTTGTGATGGCCGCGACTCTTGCGGCCCTCGGTGCTATCCTCATGCTCTCATTTTATGCGTTGGGCCTTACAGGAACCCGTTTCCTGGCCTTTTCCCAGGTAACCTGGGAGAAGGCTGACACAGTCCGTCGGTCAGTCGCAACGGTGCAAAAGAGGCGGCTTGAACTGGCCATGGAGGTTTACCGTATGGAAAAGGGTTCATATCCTACCGTGATTGATGATCTGTTCCGGGGTGAATTCATTCTCTTTTCTGATATCACATACCCATATGCCCGGCCGTTCAGGATCAAAAAAAATGATATGGGTACTGTCATTGTGGATCCAGGGGAATAATCCGTATGAAAAAAGCTCTCACTATCGACAGCGATAAACAGGCCATGGTCCTTTCCGGGGAGATGGACACCAATCTCAAGATGATCGAGCGGATGACAGGTGTACGTGTGGGGATAAGAGGTGAGAAAATTTTCCTGGAAGGGCCCGCTGACCAGGTTGAGGATGTTGGAAACGTGATCGCAGACATAAAGAAGGCCGTCAACACGGGGAGGTCGGTTTCTCCTGCTGAAGTGGAGAACCTCTTCCGTCAGCTTGCCAACGGGAGGCGGACCGGTATATCGGACCTGCTTTCAGAGTCCGTTGTCGTTTCTCCGAGAAAGTCCATTTTTCCGAAGAGTATTAATCAGAAGCTTTATCTGGAAGGAATCCGGGACAACGATATCGTATTCGGGATCGGGCCGGCCGGTACAGGTAAGACCTACCTCGCAATGGCCGCGGCCGTCCGTGCACTCATACAGAAAGAAGTGAGCAGGATCATACTGGCGCGACCGGCAGTTGAGGCCGGTGAGAAGCTGGGTTTTTTGCCGGGCGATATATACGAGAAGGTCAATCCATATCTGAGACCGCTGTACGATGCCCTGTTCGACATGCTCAGTTCGGAAAAGGCCCTCAAGCTTGTGGAAAGGGGAGTGATCGAGATCGCTCCCCTGGCATTCATGAGGGGCAGGACCCTTAACGATTCCTTTGTTATTCTTGACGAGGCGCAGAATACAACGGCTGATCAGATGAAGATGTTCCTGACTCGCCTCGGCTTCGATTCCAAGGCTGTTATTACAGGAGACATTACACAGATCGACCTGGCTCCCAGGGAATCTTCGGGTCTGGTCCAGGTTGTTTCACTACTCCAGAACATAGAAGGTATCTGTTTCATCAACTTCGATGACAAAGATGTCGTGCGCCACCCCCTGGTCCAGGAGATAATCAAGGCCTACGAGAAGAGGGGAATCTGAAGTGCCCAAATCCCAGACGGGAGCAAGGGAAGAAAAGCCATCCCTGGATCTAGCTCGTGAAACCTGGTTCAGTTCCCTTTTCACCTGGGACGAGGAGACCCAGTGGTCGGTACTTTTCTGGATAACCGCCATAGTCATAACATTCATGTTGCTTCCCCCCAGGCAGCTGGTGAGATGGGACTATGATGCCGGTGATATCGCGCGGCGCGATATAAGAGCGCCCCAGTCCTTCCTCGTGGAGGACCCTGCGTCCACCCAGGCCAGAAAACTGGAAGCTGAGGCATCCGTGCTGGCTGTCTATGATTTCGACCGCCGGCAGGAAAGCGACATCCTGGCTTCCTTGAAGGAGTTCTTCCAGCAAATGAGAGGTCTTCTGGTAACTCTTGGAGCCCAGGAGCAGGCCCTTGTAAAAAATTACAACAACAGCAAGGACGACGAGAGAGTCAACTACGGCCAGGAACTGGAGCTATTCAGACAGCAGGCGGAAAAACAGAAGATCGATCGTGTGAACAAATTTATCCAGTCAGTCGCCCTGGAAATAACCTACGAGCAGATGTCGCCCCTTATATCCAACGGATTCACAGAGAAGACAGAAGCTGCTCTCGTGGATTCATTCCAGTCGATAGTGGATGTGGGTATAGTTTCAAACCTCGAACTGCTTCTCAGAGAAAGGGGAAAGGGCATCACCGTCAGAACCCTGGAGGCGGTGGCTGAAGAGATGGTCCTGGACGACTTCTCAGCGATCCGCTCCCTGGATTCTGCCCGTAAAAAAGTAAGGGATGCCTTAAGCTCGGTTCGATGGTCAAGGAATGAACTCCCCCTCAAAAAATTCCTTCTGACTTTTTCGCTTGACCTTGTGAGGCCCAACCTCACCTTCAACAGATCGGAAACACAAGAGCGCAGGAAAAAAGCGGTAGAGGAGGCCAGCGCAGTTTACCATAAGGTGAAAAAGGGGCAGATCATTGTCCGCGCCGGGGACCCCATATCTGAAGACCAGCTACTCAAGATCAAGTCCCTTAACAACATTGCGCCCAGTAGAGGGAGGATGGCCGATATACTGGGAGCCTTCATCCTTACTGCCCTGATACTCTTTATCTTTTACCGCGTGCTGCTGCTCATGGTGCCCGAGATCCAGAAGAGTACCTACCAGCTTGTCATGCTCGTGGTCATTATCGTGATGCAGGCCGGCCTCACGAAGATCTTCATGATGCTGACCCAGGCCATTTCAGCCACCAATCCAGGCATCAGCGAGGCAGCCCTTGTACTGGCCATACCCTTTGCCACCGGAGCAATGCTGTCAGCAACTCTTTTTCCCACCATCGTGGGGGTACTGGTTGCCGGGGTCAGCTCCATCTTTTCCGGTGTCATAGGAGATTGGAGTCTCTTGATCTTCGTATACTCTTTCGCCGGGGGGATCATGGCCTCCTTTTCCGTGATCAACTGCAGGCAAAGATTCCACCTGGTTAAAGCAGGTCTCCTTTTGGGAGCTGTGAATGTCTCCGTGGCGGTGGTAGCGGTGCTCAACAGTGGTGAGCTTTTTACGACCCTGGCACTTTACTATGTCCTAATCGCTTTCGGTGGGGGGATCGGAGTTTCCCTCGTGGTTTCTCTCGTACTTCCCTTGCTGGAGACAGTATTCGGTGTGGCCACCGATATGAAACTTATGGAACTTGCCAACCTCAACCAGCCTGCTCTCAAGGAGATGATCCTAAGAGCGCCCGGCAGCTACCACCACAGTCTCCTTGTCGGGTCCCTCGCGGAGGCTGCTGCTGAGGAGATAGGCGCCAATCCTCACCTCGCGAGGGTTGCGGCCTCGTATCATGATATCGGGAAGATGAGCAAGCCCGAATATTTCATTGAGAATCAGTCGGACAGGGACAGCCGGCACGAGAGGCTTTCTCCCAACATGAGCGCGCTGATCCTTACGGCCCATGTCAAGGACGGCGTTGAAATCGCGAAAGATGAGAACCTGCCACGGAAGATCATCGATATAATCAAGCAGCATCACGGAACCCGGCTCATTACCTTCTTTTACAACAAGGCCATGGAACTGGAAGATCCCTCGGTGCAGTCCGTAAACGAAAGTGACTTCCGTTACCATGGCCCCAAACCCCGGAGCAGGGAGGCGGCTATAATAATGCTGGCTGATGCGGTTGAAGCCGCTTCAAAGGTTCTGGCGGATCCGACCCCGGCAAGGATAAGGGGGCTCGTCCAGAAGATCATCAACGAGATATTCATCGATGGCCAGCTTGATGAATCAAACCTTACGCTCAGAGACCTGCATCGGATCGCCAGGAGTTTCACTCATACGCTGACCGGGGTATTTCACCATCGTATCGATTATCCCCAAAAGCCATTAACTTCCTCTAGAAAGAGGGACAGGAAGAGAAAGAAAGAAAATGGTGCTGTTTCAGAGCAGGATTCCGCTAGAGGCGAACCTCCGGAAGATGCTCGGGGATCTGGCGCAAAGGATATTAAACGACTTGGACAGGCCTGATGCCGAGTTGAGCGTCCTTGTTACCGGAGATGATGAGATAAGGGAGCTCAACAGGCAATACAGAGGTCTTTCCCGTTCAACTGATGTCCTCGCTTTTCCCCAGTTACATAGCGACCACACTTCCAGGAACGCCGGGTACGATCTTCTCGGAGATGTTGTGATCTCCCGTCAGAGGGCTGAAGCTCAGGCCCTGGAGCAGGGTGTCGGGTACGATAACGAAATGAGGAGGCTGCTGGCCCACGGGATTCTTCACCTCTTAGGCTATGATCATGAAGGTTCTGATGAGGATGCTGCGGTCATGAAAGAGCTGGAAGATAAATATACTTATAGATGAAGTATCGACGGGCTTTG
>JBGMRC010000040.1:0-10186 GCA_048061075.1 bacterium
AAGGGGGGATCGGCGGCCTGGATGGCCGGCAGGTCCGATTTTTTCAGGATCGGGAATTTCACAATATCCCCGGGTTCTTCCAGTGTGTCGGCGGTTACTCCGGCCTCTTCGAGTCGCCTGACGAAACCTGGCGCTTTTTGCCATTCCCCGGCGATCAGTTCTCTTATCATCCTGGTCTGTTCGATAAGCAGTTCATCGTAGGACAGGTACTCGAAATCTCTTTCTTGATGCATTGCGCTCCCTTTCAATGGGCCTCATCTGATCGAGGCAGTTTCTGGTTTCTGAACGAGCTTGCCTCGTCATCCTATTAGATTGTGGACTTCCTCGCAACGATTACGCAATACCAGCGGAATCTCAAGCTCATATTTTTTTGGTGACTGTTAATTTCAGATCTAAGCCGCAAGCTTTGAACCAGTCTCGCATGAAAGCTACTGACGGATTTGATGTCCACCTTTCTGCCTGGGCTACGGCCTGTTGAGAGATTCCCAGTTCTGCGCCCAATACACCCTGTGTAAAGCCTGAATCCTCCCGTGCTGTCCTGAGCAGATAGCCGGGGATATCCTGTTCCCAGACTGGAAGGCGACCCCAGCTTTTCAGAACCTTCCACTCCTCAAATGCCCTGGGTCTTGATCTGGTGAGGTCAAGATCCGGCAGGTCCACAGTGCGGGACTCCTTCAAAAAGATCCTTCTCATATTATTTTTTGTGTCCATTGTTCGAGAATCTCCTTTGAGGGTAAAGCATCTGGAAACTTTTTGTACAGGTCCTTAACGGATTTCAGTGCTTTTGTTGTTTCAGTTTCTTTTGCACGGTCTTTCAGGCGATTATGATCGAGTGTCTCATATTGGGCTCTATAGAGCAGAAACGCATTGACACCATCCACTGAAGATCTCCAGAAGAGCCACGCTGAGAGCCTGTCGACTATTATATCCTCAGGGCTGATGATAATTATTGAGTGATCGCCAATCAGAACTTCGACAGCTTCATCTCCGCCCGTTAATCCGTCACCTGGGAATTCAATATACAACTTGCCGTCCTCATGAATCCAGTGGCGTCCTTTCTTTATGAATCCAGACGTCCTAAGTTTTTTTTCTACTTCAGGTGGAACTATTCCCACAAAATCCATATCTCCAGTTGTATAAGCGCCACCGGTGTACAACTCAACAGCACTTCCCCCCACGAGAACAGGTTTATCTTCATTGTCGGGATAGAGATTTTGTATCCATTCGCACAGAGCTGCAGTGCGTATAGGTCCTGCTTCCATTTCAATAATGACTCTTAAACCAGGGTTCATGAATACAATATATATATTGTATTATTCAATGTCAACAAATCTATCCTCACAAAAAAAGGTCCCGCCAGGGACCTCACTAGAAACTCGAAACCAGAAACTAGAAACTGTTTTTAAGACAGCCACCTCTTCCTTCTCCTGTAGTGCTTGACGTCGCGATAGCTCTTCTTTTCGCCGACCTTGGAAAGACCCAGGTAGAACTCCTTCACATCCTCATTGCTCTTGAGCTTGTCAACAGTGTCGTCCAGCACCACCTTGCCGTTCTCCATTATATAGCCGTAATTAGCAATGGATAGTGCTATGTGGGCGTTCTGCTCCACAAGGAGGATGGTTGTTCCTTCTTCTTTATTGATCTTCCTGATGATCCCGAAGATCTCCTTGACCAGAAGAGGGGCCAGTCCCAGTGACGGTTCATCCAGGAGCATGAGCCTGGGGCGCGCCATGAGAGCTCGGCCAATGGCCAGCATCTGTTGTTCGCCGCCGGAAAGATATCCGGCAAGAGTATTTGATCTCTCCGTCAGGGGTGGAAAATAGTTGAATACCATTTCCATGTCGCGCTTTGCCTCAGCCCAGTTGGACCTGGTGTGAGCCCCTGCAGTCAAGTTTTCAATAACGTTCAGGTCATCGAAAACACGCCTGCCCTCCATGACCTGGAAAATACCCTTTTTGACGATCACCTCAGGATCAACATTGTCGATCCTGTCGCCCATGAAGGTTATTGTCCCGTCGGTAACCTTACCTTCCTCACTTTTCAGGAGGCCTGATATGGCCTTCAGGGTCGTTGACTTACCGGCTCCGTTGCCTCCCAGGAGCGTGACGATCTGGCCCTCGTAAACCTCCAGGGACATGCCCTTCAGAACAAGGATCACATCGTCATATATCACTTCCACGTTGTTCAGGGAAAGTACCGGTTCTTTCTTTTTTGCTGTCTCAGGTGTCGCTTCACTCATATTACATTACTCTTAATTATCTTGACCTATGGTGTCGCACCGATTCACCGGTTCCCCGTTTCACCGATTCAAGATGTAGCACTGGATCAAGGAACCGGAAGGCCGGCATGGTCCCGACCTCCCGGTGTGAGATAAACTACTGACCCAGCCACTCCGGCTTTCGCTCGAGGGTAGTGCTTGTAACAGGTACCTGTCTGCCCTGTGAGTCTACCTTGTAGATCTTAAGCGTCGTATTGGGTCTGTGGTCCAACGAAGTGTATGTGATGGGTGCAGTGAGACCGCCAGTGTCGTAATCCTTAAGCGTCTCCAGAGCTGCTTTAACACCGGGACCGTCCAGGGTCTCTGCCCTCTTCATTGCCTCCCACATAACCATCATGGAGGTCCAGGACTGCACGTAGCGGACCAAATGGGTGTCGTTGGGGTGCTTTTTCTCATGCATCTCGACTATGGGCTTCATGCCGGGAACATCGTCTCCCCACATGGCGAAAGGTGCCATTCCGTAGGCCCGCTCGTTGGCGGCTTCGCCGGCCAGCTTGAGCAGGTTCTCATCGAAGCCCCATACGTTTATGATGAACTTTGTTTCGAGGCCCAGCTTGGCGGCGTCCTTTATGATGACCGCTGTGCTGGGAGTGGTTCCGCCTACCCAGGCCCAATCCGGATTGAACCTCTTCATGTTCGTCAGCTGGCTTGTTGCTTCCTTGGCGCTCAGGGCAACGACCTGATCAGGGCCCACGGAAAAGCCCAGACTCTCGGCCATGGCCTTACCCGAGGGGATCGGGTTCTTCCCGTATGGATGATCCGGATAGATGAAGACAACCCTCGGCTTCCGGCTGCTGTCGGTCCAGGTATCGTTAATGAACTTCATCGCAGCTCTGATGCCGTCTCCATAGCTGGTCCCGACATAGAAGTTATAGGGAGTCTTGGAAGGATCGTTCAGGAGCGAATCGTAGGAAGCGGACATGTAAACGACCTTATCCTCTGTAATGAACTGCTTCATGGCATTCGTGTCGCCGGTTCCCCAACCCTGCATAATGAATATGTCCTGATCCCTGTATGTCTTGTAAAGCGCGACTGCTTCAGGAACCTTATACCCATAGTCGTTGGCGATCAGCTCGATGTTCCTTCCTTTGACACCACCATTAGCGTTGATGTACTCGGCGGCATCTACGGCACCCTGGGCATAGTCCTTTCCGACGCCCGAGGTGGGACCGGATGTGTCAAAAAGCCCGCCGATTTTTATCGGTTCGGCCGACTTTTCAGGTGCCTTGGCGCACCCCAGTACGCCGAAAGCGACGACCGTTGTGATTGCAACTGCATAAACGATCCAAGTGGATTTAAACACCCGTTTTTTCATTGCATACCTCCTGTATAAGCCTGTTTCGTTAACCCCCCCTGATTTAATATGTGAAATCTCGTCACGTCCAAGTGACAGACAGATAAAACTGACTCCGCAGTCCGTATGAGTTTTGTATCCTAATACGAAAAGGGCCACAGCTTCCAGTAGTTTTTTACAGCATGCCAGCGGGCCGCAAGACCGTCCGGCTCAAAAATCAGAAAGAGTATGATGATCAGGCCGAAGACACCCTCCCTCATACTGTGGAAAACGGCAAAGATGTTAGGGAAGATACCGGTCAGGAAATGCTCCGGGATCCTCAGAAGCTCCGGGAGCATGGTCATGAAGATAGCTCCGTAAATGGCTCCCAGGACGTGACCCATACCGCCGATAATGATCATTGCCAGGTACTGCACGGAGAGCCAGATCCCGAAGTGCTCATCTGACACAACGCGGACGTAATGGCCCCAGAGGGCACCTGATATACCAACGAGAAATGAACTCACACCGAAAGACAGTATCCTGTACAACCAGACGTTCACGCCCATCACTCCAGCCGAAAGGTGGCGATCCCTGATGGCTACGAAGGCCCGTCCGGGCCTGGTTCTTGTCAGGTTCTTTGTGTAAAGCGTTGTCAGGATAACGAAGACGTAGATCAGGTAATAATAGGATCTGTCCGATCTGATCTCAAATCCGAAGAATACTGGAGAACTCACAACTATGCCTGCGCTGCCGCCGGTCAGGGTTGTCCAGTTTCTCATAGCGTACTCGATAATGAACTGGGCCGCCATCGTGGCTATAGCCAGGTAAAGCCCCTTAAGCCTGAGGGATGGAATACCGAAAACCATACCGATGAGAGCCGTCACAACACCGGCAAGGGGAAGCGCTATCCAGAAAGGCACGCCGGCCTTTACCGTCAGAATGGCTGAAGTGTAGGCCCCCACACCCATGAATGCGCCATGTCCCAATGAGATCTGGCCTGTGTAGCCGGTGAGGATATTCATGCCATGGGCACCGATAATGTAGATACCGATCAGATTGGCCATGTAAAGAATATTGGTGTTGAGGATCGAGCCCAGAGGTTTTGATATGAAGGGGAAAACCAACAGGAATAAGAACAGACCTGCCATCCAGAACTTAACGAAGGGCGTCTGGAAGACCGCCATATCATCTTTGTAAGTCTGGTGAAATATACCGCACTGCTGCACGTTGTCAGACTCTCTCTATCTCTTCAGTGCCGAAAAGACCGTAGGGTTTTATCATAAGGATTATCACCAGTATCACGAAAGGAGCTACCTCCTTGACTCCTCCGCCAAAGTAGTGATCAAGATAACCGCCGGAGAGGTTTTCGAGGACTCCGATTATGAGACCTCCAAGAACAGCGCCTGGAATGCTGTCCAGGCCACCGAGGATAACGACGGGGAAGACCTTCAGACCAACCGCGGCAAGTGTTATGTTGACGCCATTTATGTTGCCGATGAGTATGCCGCCGATAGCGGATACTATTGCCGCTACGCACCAGGAAATGGCAAAAATCCTCTTTACGCTGATACCCATGGACTGGGCGACCTGGTTGCTGCTGGCCGTCGCCCGCATGGCTACCCCCAGACGGGAGTACTTGAAGAAAAGGGCGAATGTGACGAGGAGAGCCATGGATGCGATAAAAGTATAGATGTAGACCTGCGAAACTACTATCTCTCCGATCCAAACTGGTGTCTGAGGGAAAATTTCGGGAAAAACCATTATCTGGGTCCCGAAGAATACGGCCACAACTGCCTTGAGAAGCAGCGCGAGGCCTATGGTCACCATTATTATGGAGATGACCGGTTCACCGATCATGGGGCGAAGAATGAACCTCTCGATGGAAAGGGCAAGCAGGGCGGATATGCCCATAGTTACCAGAAATGCGGCCCAGAAAGGGAATTTAAGCTTTGTAATGAGAGCGAGGCTCACATATGCGCCCACCATGAGGAGCTCACCCTGGGCGAAGTTTATCACTGAAGATGCCTTGTAGATCAGAACGAAGCCCAGGGCCACAAGACCGTAGACGCTGCCTATTGCCAGGCCCTGTACGATCAGCTGTAGAAAGAACCAGACTTCCTGCATCAGACACCCGCCTCGTCGACCGGCAGTGTGCGTATCATTACCGTGGTCTTTATCCGGCTTGTACGCCCGTCCTGGAATTTTATCTCCGTGTCTATGGGGACAGCTTCGGCATCAGTGTACATCGCGTCTATGACTTCCTTATACCTTTCTCCAATAAACCCGCGCCTGACCTTCTGGGTCCTTGTAAGCTCGTCGTCATCGGCATCGAGTTCCTTATAGAGGAGCACGAACTTCTTCATAATGGAGACTTTGTTGATCCTGTAAAGGTCCCTGTTGATCTTGCGCGCCTCGGCCTCGATCATGTCATAGACTTCAACCTTGGAAGAGAGGTCAGTGTAGGTTGTATAACTTATCCTGTTATTCTCGGCCCACTTTCCCACAATGTCCATATCGATGTTTATTATCGCGGTGATAAAGGGCAGCTGGTCACCTATGACCACAGCCTCCTTTATATAGGGGGAGAATTTGAGTTTGTTCTCGATGAACTGGGGTGAGAAACGTGTTCCGTCCGACATGGACATCACGTCCTTGAGGCGGTCAATAACCACAAGGTGCCCGTCATCTGTAAGGTGCCCGGCATCGCCTGAGTGAAGCCACCCGTCTTTTAATGTTGCAGCTGTTGAATCCTCGTCCTTGTAGTAGCCCTGAAAAACGCTGGGGCTTTTCGAGAGTATCTCACCCTCATCCGAGATCCTGATCGCAGTCTCGGGGATCGGTATACCAACGGAGTCAAAATTGATGTCACCGTCAAGATGGATGCAGGAGATGCCCGAGATCTCTGTCTGACCGTAGATCTGTTTCAAGTTTACGCCAAGAGCGTGGAAGAAACGGAAGGTGTCAGGCCCCAGGGCAGCCCCGCCGGTGGAGGCGGACCGCAGTTTTGAGAAACCAAGACGATCCTTCAGCGATCTGAATGCGCCCAGATAGGCCATCAAGTACTGAAACTTGAGCCTGAGGGAAGGCTCCCTCTTTTCGAACCTGCAGTCGGCCATCCTGTACCCTATGGGCATCGCCTTGTTGAAAATAAACCGCTTCAGAGGGGTGGCATCCATTACCCGGACCTGAACCGAAGCAGCCAGATTCTCCCAGATCCGCGGCGGCGAAAACATGACGTTGGGTCCGATCTCGCGCATGTCTTCCTGAACCGTTTCCGGCTCCTCGGGGAAATTAACTGTAAATCCAACCAGAAGTGCGCTGGCAAGGCTCATCATCTGTTCACCGATCCATGGCAGAGGCAGAAAGGAAACGAATTCGTCATTGAGGAACTTGGGATCCACCTTTATGAGGTTGCTGGCCATCTTCAGCAAATTGGTGTGGGTGAGCAGGGATCCCTTGGGAAAGCCCGTTGTCCCGGACGTGTAGTTAATAATGGCGAGGGCATCTCCTTTGACTGCATTTACCATTTTCACGAAAAGATCCGGCTCCCTTGCGTTAAGGTCCCTGCCCATATCCTCCACCTGCCTGAAGTCAAGGAGCATGGGATCGTCGTAATTCCTCATTCCCTTGGGGTCTGTATAGATAACCTTCTGTACCTTGGGTATATCCTCCTTGAGCTCCAGGATCTTGTCCACCTGCTCCTGATCCTCGGCAACTACGAATATGGCGTCGGAGTGATCAATAGTATAGCCCACTTCCTTTGAGGTGGAGTCCTGATATATACCCAGTGGAATGGCTCCTGCGCACTGGGCGGCAAGCTCCGCAAAAACCCACTCGGGACGGTTGTCGCCAATGATCGCTATCTTGTCATTTTTTTCAAGTCCAAGGTTGATCAACCCCAGGCAGAAGTACTTCACATGCTCCAGGTAGTCGCTCCATGTAAAAGACTGCCAGATGCCGAACTCTTTCTCCCTCAGGGCTACCCTGCCGGTGCCGTAGCGCCTCGCGTTCCGGAGCAGCAGCCTTGGCAGTGTATCCTGTGAGCTTATCTCGATGTTGTTTGCCGGTTGACTCATATTTATCACTCGTACTGGATCTCGTGATCCTCGGTCTCCCCAAGATAGGCGGAGATGACCTTGGGATCGGACTGGATCTCTTCGGGCCGTCCTTCGGATATCTTGATGCCGAAGTCGAGGGCGCAGATGCGGTCAGAGATATCCATCACGACCCCCATGTCGTGCTCTATCAGGACCACCGTTATGTCCCTTTCCTCGTTTATATCCAGAATGAACCTTGCCATATCCTCCGTCTCCTCCACATTCATGCCGGCCATGGGTTCGTCCAGAAGAACCACGTCAGGATCCAGGGCAAGGGCCCTTCCCAGTTCAACCCTCTTCTGAAGTCCGTAGGGGAGTGTGCCCACCAGTTTTTTTCGAATTTTCTGGATCTCCAGAAAGTCGATGATCTCTTCCATGATCTCGCGATGCCTTATCTCCTCATTCCTGGCCATTCCGAAGAAGAATCCACCGGTCAGCAGTTCGGTTCTCATATGGATATGACGCCCCAGCATCAGGTTGTCGAGAACCGTCATGCCGCGGAAGAGTTCTATGTTCTGGAAAGTGCGGGAGATCCCGAGGCGGGCTCGCCTGTGGGGCGATAATTTCGAGATCTCTCTTTTTTTGAAGGAAATGCTGCCTCTGTCCTGTTGGTAGAGTCCGGATATGCAGTTGAAGATACTGGTCTTTCCCGCACCGTTCGGCCCGATGATGGCGAAGATCTCACCCTCGCGAACGTCGAAACTGACTCCGTTAAGTGCCATGATACCGCCGAAGTGCAGGTATATGTCTTTGAGTTCAAGAATCGGCAAAAATGTGATCCCCGTAATAAACAATAGAACGTGGTTTTATTCCCCTGGAAAAAAGTCTTATACAGTTACGCTGTTTGATGTTGGCCTGTCAAGGGTAATCCCTCTATCCCGTTGATTGTACAGTCTGTTTAGTAATTGACGGGCTAAAGCTTTACGTTAACGTAAACTGAAGGCTTGCGTTGACACTCCTGTCGTAAGCCTGATAACGTATTTTTTAACGGGAGAGATTGTCAAGTTGTTAGGTGTTGGTTGTTGGCTGGAGATTGATCCAATATCCAAAGTCCAAGATCCAGGATCAGCCATAATTATATTAGGTGAACATGACCTTGGATTTTGCCTGCCCTGAGCGTGAGTATATTAGCCGAAGGGGACCTTGGACCTTTAATTATGCTTTCGAATGAAAGCTGATGAGAGGAGAAAAACATGTATGCCCACGATTATATGACGAAGGCCGTTGTAACCGCCGCTCCGGACGATCTTGTTGTTGACGTCCGGAAAATTATGAAGCAGCAGGGGGTCAGACATGTGCCTGTGCTGGAGGGGGGCAGCCTGGTGGGAATCGTCTCCCTGAATTCATTGAGGGACGCGGCACCCTCGAAAGCTACAGACCTCTCGATACACGAGATACACTTCCTCTTGTCGAAGATGAAGATAAAGGACGTCATGAAGACAGATGTGGTGACCTGCGGGCCCGATGATCATGTAGAGGACATTGCAAAAGTAATGCAGACGAGGCGGATAGGGTCGGTCCCTGTGGTGGATAAGGGAAAGCTTCTGGGGATACTTAACAACGATGACATGTTCAGGATACTTATGAAGATCCTGGGGATGGACTCTCCCGGTTGGCGTATCACGCTGGAAATGGGTCGTGGTAAGGGTGAGCTGCTGGTGAACATCGTGAAGGCGGTTAAGAGCAGAGGCAAGTTCATAAAGAGTTTCCTGTCCATCGAGAGCCCCCATCCGGGTCGCCAGACTGTCATCCTCCATCTGGACTCATCGGATATGAGTGAGGTGGTTGAAGGGCTAAAGGGACAGGGATTCGATATCCAGGCGGTGGATGAGATCAAATAACAAGAAGGGGATGGATCATGTCGGCAGAAACAGGTGAGGTCAGATTTGAGATAAAGGAAAAGGTCGGAGTTATTACTATCAGCAACCCCGACAGGCTCAATGTCTTGAGTACCAGAGTGCTTGGTGAACTGAAGGAAAGCATTTTCCGAATCGAAACCCAAGATGAAGTGAGGGTTGTGGTTATTCACGGCGAGGGCGAAAAGGCGATGGCCGCGGGAGCGGATCTTAACATGATCGTGGATATGGGACCTGTTGAAGCGAGGGAATTTTCCCGGTATGTTCAGGATATGCTCACGAAGATCGAGTCCCTTCCGGTTCCGGTGATCGCCGCAGTCTCGGGTTTTGCTCTGGGAGGTGGACTTGAACTTGCCCTTGCGTGTGATCTCATCTTCGCCGCTGAGAACGCGCGGCTTGGTTTGCCGGAGACGAACCTGGGTATTATACCCGGCTGGGGCGGCTCCATTCGTCTTCCGAGGAGAGTTGGCCTGGGACGGGCCAAAGAGATGATATTTTCCGGTAGATTGGTGGAAGCGGCCGAAGCTCACGCTATTGGCCTCGCGGATGCCGTGTTCCCCCTGGAGCGCTTCATGGATGAGGTTATGTCATACGCCGGTATGCTCACAAAAAAATCCCGTTATTCTCTTGCCCTCGCGAAGTCAACGGTGCTCAGGGGAATGGATGCCAGCCTCGAGGC
>JBGMRC010000041.1:0-9715 GCA_048061075.1 bacterium
CCACCCCCCGGTGTTTCGATCCTTATTACGTCGTCTTTCTGAAGAGTGGCCGAAAACTTGCCACTCTTTTCGATCCACCTGCCCGAATGTTGGACGATATTTCTGCCGGCAGCACCGGGTTCCCCTCCGTAAAGGCCGTACGGCCTATATCTTCTTCTTTCCGATAGAACGGTGATCTCCGCTTCAGACAGCAGCCGGATCTCCCTGACAAGGCCTTCACCGCCCCTGTGCAGTCCCCTGCCGCCGGTTCCTCGGCGTATGGAGTACTCTGTTACCAGAAAGGGATAACTGTATTCCAGCGCCTCTATAGGCGTGTTGAGTGTATTCGTCATGTGTGAATGGACCGCACTTTCACCATCGTTTCCCGGACCTGCACCCATCCCTCCACCGATAGTTTCGTAATAAGCGAAGGGCTTCCCGTCCCTGGGATCGATACCCCCTATTGTTATATTGTTCATAGTTCCCTGACTGGCGGCTGGAATTTTTTCCGGCAGAGCCTGGGAGAGGGCGCCGAAAACCACATCTACTATGCGCTGAGATGTTTCCACGTTTCCCCCAGCCACGGGAGCGGGCATGCGGGCATCCACTATCGTGCCTTTATCGGTAAGGATCTCGAGGGGTCTGAGGCAACCGGCGTTTGTGGGAATATCCCTTCCCACCAGGGTGCGGAATACATAAAGAACCGCGGATAGTGTAATTGCATATACCGCGTTAACACAGCCCCCGGCCTGGCTGTCGGATCCTCTGAAGTCGATGGTCGCCTCGTCACCCTTTATGGTTATCGAGGCGGAGATCTTGATCTTCCCGTCACTGATCCCGTCGTCATCCATGTAGTCTTCGAAGGAGTAGGTGCCGTCGGGTATGCCCCTGATCGTAAGCCGGGTAATTTTCTCGGCGTAGTCCATCAGGCTTCTCGCGTAAAATTCCACGGTATTGAGCGAATATTTATCTACCAGTTCCCGGGTTCTGCGAACTCCCGTCATATTGCTCATGATCTGGGCGGCGAAATCTCCCTCTCTTTCGCCGGGCGTCCGGACGTTGTTCAGGATGAACGTCATCAGCTTCGCGTCTATAGTTCCTCCCTCGACGATTTTAAGGGGTGGAATGATAATCCCCTCCTGAAAGATGGAACTCGAAAGCGGCATGGATCCTGAGCTCATTCCACCGACATCGGCATGGTGAGCCCTGTTGGCCACGTAGAAGGCGGGCTCCTTTCGGCCCGCGTACACAGGAGCGACGATTGTTATGTCGGGCAGGTGAGTGCCGCCCTTGTACGGGTCGTTGAGGATTACCATATCCCCCTCTTCTAACGAAGTGCTTTCAATGGCCGATTTTACAGACATGGGCATGGAGCCGAGGTGAACGGGAATGTGAGCCGCCTGTGCTATCATCTGGCCATCTCTATCGAAGAGGGCGCAGGAAAAATCCCTCCTTTCCTTGATGTTGGGCGAGAACCCCGTTCGCATCAGCGTCACACCCATCTCCTCCGAGATGGAGGAGAACCGGTTCTTGAATACTTCCAGGAGGATAGGATTAATTTTCATAAGACTTCCACATCCAGGATGATGTTTCCATAGGCATCCACAGTACCTTCGGCGAAAGGCGGAACGACTATAGTGGAAGAGTACTCCACAACTATGCAGGGACCGGAAAATCTGTTGCCGCTTCTCAGTTTGTCCCTCGCAATAATGACGGTTTCCAGCTCTTCGTGGTCGAAGATGGCCCCCCGTTTGCCCAGAATCGCTTCTGGCGGAAGTTCTGTTCCGGCGGTTTCGAACTTCATGAATTCGGGTTTTTCAGGGACGCCTCTGGAACGGAGCCTTATGTTTACAATTTCGACAACCTTGTCCTCATTCCGGTAGCCGTACTTTTTCTCGTGAAGGTCATGGAAATTCTCGATGTACTCGCCTGTAAAGGGCACAATGATCTCGTAGGACTGGCCTTCATAACGCATGTCGAGATATCGCTCCATATTGATGGAATTACGGTCAATGCCCTCGACCATGAGATCCGAGATCCCTCTCTCCTCGAGGTCTGAAAACAGTGCTGTCAGTTCCTCTCTGGTTACCGCGTGCTCCTTTTTCATGACCGTATGGGAATAATCCTTGATAACATCGGCCATAAGCATGCCGATAGCCGAAAGAATACCCGGATTTTGCGGGATGAGAACTTTCGGAATGTTTAAGAGCCGGGCCAGAAATGTCGCGTGCAGGCCTCCTGCGCCGCCGAAGGAAAAAAGAACGAACTCGCGGGGGTCGAACCCTCTCTCCACGGAAATAACGCGGATGGCTTTTTCCATAGCCGTATTGGCTACTGCGAGAATACCCTCGGCGAGCTCGATCGGGGAAAGCCCCGCCTTTTCCGACATATCGAAAAAGAAATGCTCCAGCCGATCGGTGTGAAGTTTCATGTTCCCGCCCAGAAAGTAATCCGGGATCAGCCTGTTAAGATAAAGATTAGCGTCGGTAACCGTGATCTCGTCACCCCTGCCGTAACAGATGGGCCCGGGTTCGGCGCCGGCACTGTCCGGGCCGACCTTCAGGGAACCTCCGATATCGATGGAGGCGATGGAACCGCCTCCCGCGCCCACAGTGTGGATATCGATCATGGGCACCTTTATAGGGTAGCCGGAGATTTCCGACTCGACAGTCAGTGAAAGATCGCCGTCAATGAGCGACACATCTGTGGAGGTGCCTCCCATATCGAAGGTGATGAGCTTTTCGTAACCTGTCGATCTTCCTATCTCGAAAGCGCCTACCGCGCCCCCGGCAGGCCCTGACAGAATGGTTCGAACTGACTCGCTCATGGCCGTATGGGCCGAAATGCTGCCTCCGTTGGACTGCATTATGCTGAGGCTGTCGTCTTCTGTCAGCTTATCGGTAAGGTGACTGATGTATTTCTGCATTATTGGAGATACGTAGGCGTTCAGGACTGTGGTTGAGGTTCGCTCAAATTCCCTGAATTCGGAGAGTATCTCGTGGGAGAGAGAAACAGGGATATTCAGCCCACTGAAGATCTCGCGCATTTTGAGTTCGTGCAGCGGGTTCACGAAGGAAAAAAGGAAGCAGATGGCTACCGATTCAGCCTTTACCTCACCTATTTTTCTTAAAACCTCCCTGGCTCCCTCTCTGTCGAGGGTTTCAATCTCCTGTCCACCCTGCAGGATCCTTCCGGCCACTCCGAACCTGAAGTGTGAAGGAACTATGTGCGGTTCCTTTTGATAGGCCAGGTCGTATAACCTTCTTCTGTTCTGCCTCCCTATTTCGATGACGTCCTCAAAGCCCCTGTTGGTTATGAGGACCGTTTTGGCCCCTTTTCTTTCCAGTATCGAGTTGGTGGCAACTGTTGATCCGTGGACGATCTTTTTGGCCCTGTTGTCTGCAATATGGCCCAGTCCTTTGAGGACGGCTTCAGCAGGGTTGGCCGGAGTGGAAAGCACCTTGTGCACCTCCCACCGGTCTCCATCCCGATATATGAAGTCTGTAAAGGTTCCTCCCGTGTCTACGCCGATGGTTACCATTTCTACAAACCCAGATAAGCCGACCGGATGACGCTGCTGGCAAGAAGGTCATCGCCCGTACCTTCCGCGACGATCTCCCCGGTCTGAATCACGTAGCCCCTGTCGGCAAGATCCAGGGCCTCTCTTACATTCTGTTCCACCAGAAGGATTGTAATGCCATCTTCCTTGAGGCGCCGTACAGTATCGAGAACTTCGTCAACCAGTATCGGCGCAAGACCTAAGGAAGGCTCATCGAGCATAAAAATGGAGGGGTTGGACATCAGCCCGCGCCCGATGGCCACCATCTGCTGCTCGCCGCCGGAAAGCGTTGAGGCTGCCTGGACGCGCCGCTCATACAGGCGCGGAAAAAGCCCGAAGACGTACTGGAGGTTTTCCTCGGCCCGATCCCGGTTGTTTAAGGTATAAGCACCAAGGAGCAGGTTTTCTTCAACGGAAAGGGGGGCAAACAGCATTCTCCCCTCGGGAACGCAGATAATTCCGAGGTTTACTATTTCTTCGGTCCTGAGGTGGCTTATGTCTTTATCCCTGAACATGATCCGTCCTTCATATATCCTCTGGACCCCCATGATCGCTTTAAGAAGCGTGGATTTGCCGGCCCCGTTGGCTCCAAGTACGCAGACTGTCTCCCCCCGATCGATGTGCAATGAAAGGCGGCGGATTACCTTAAGACCCGAGTACTCTACAGAGATATTATCTACATGAATGAAATGCTGACTCAACTTTCCGGCCCTTCCTTCAGATGTTCGCTGACATATCTTTCACCCAGGTAGGCCTTGATAACCTCCGGGTCCGATGCAACCGCTTCCGGCTCGCCATCGACTATCATTTTCCCGTAGTCCAGGACGATAACTCTGTGGCTGAGATTCATGACCAGTTCCATCACATGCTCAATAAGCATCACGGTCACCCCCAGTTCACCGTGAATATATTTGATATCGGCAATTATCTCCTCGATCTCGCTCGGGTTCAGGCCGGCTGCGACCTCGTCAAGAAGCAGCAGCGAAGGTTCAGTCCCCAGGGCGGTGGCCATGGTTACTTTCTTCTGGGCCGCCACCGGCAGCTCGCTGACAAGATTTTCCGATAGCTCAAGCAGACTGAGTTCGTCCAGGATCCGTCTTGCCCGATCCCTGGCCACGGCCGGGGAACGCGTACGCATGAAGCATCCTACCATGACATTTTCTTCTACCGTCAGGTCCCCGGAGGCGACATAGACCTGGAAGGTCCTTGCTATTCCAAGCTGTGCGACTTCGTGGGCCTTTGTCGCAGTAATGTCCCTGCCCTCGAAAATGATCCGCCCTGATGTTACCGGCAGCAGACCGGAAAGGCAGTTAAAAAGGGTGGTTTTTCCGGCCCCGTTCGGACCGATGATACCGAGGAGCTCACCCTTTTCCTGCGTGAAGGAGATATCGTTATTGGCCCTGAGGCCGCCGAAATCCTTCGTCAGGTTCTGAATTTGAAGGTACGGCATTATCTTCCTCTCCTCCGGCGTGTTTTCTCAATAATGCCCCATATGCCGCGTGGTTCGAAAGCCGATATTAACATAATGATAAGCGCATAGAGGATCAGATCCATCCCGACAAACCCGATATGGGCACCCAGATATTCCTTGAGGTAGCTTTTAAGCGGTATGAGGACGGCTGCACCGATTATAGGGCCCCAGAGAGAGCCGGCCCCGCCCAGCATAGCCATGAGGGCGATCAATATGGACAGGTCCAGGCTCATAGTGTCTTCCGGTTCGATGTTCTTGATATATGTGGCGTGAAAAGATCCGACCAGGCTTACGAATGCTGTAGCGATGGCATAGGTCTTGATCTTCGCCCAATGTACATTTACTCCAAGAGAGCGTGCCACGTCTTCGTTGTCCTTTATGGAGCGAAGATGGAATCC
Organism: bacterium; assembly: GCA_048061075.1. GTDB lineage: Bacteria > BMS3Abin14 > BMS3Abin14 > BMS3Abin14 > BMS3Abin14 > SZUA-178. The sequence goes on from JBGMRC010000041.1 coordinate 5,408, forward strand.
CAGTCGGGATTTTCTGAACCAGTTTACATAGAAAAGTCCGATGAAGAAAAAGGCCAGAATGATGTAATAGTAGTATATGTCCTCCCTGAAGATCAGCCGGAGGAAGTCGGGCGACTTGTATTTGATCGGTGAGATCTCCAGGCCTCGAGCCGCCCCCACAAAATCCCAGACTTCGAAGATATCCTTGAGAACCAGTGAAGTGGCTATAGTGGCGATGGCAAAATAGTGTCCGGTAAGGCGGAACAGCGGATAGCCTATAATGAAAGACCAGCAAACGGCCAGGAACATTCCGATGGGCATTGAGACCCAGAAGGGGATATCCCACCTGATCAGCATTACGGCTGTCGTAAAAGCTCCGATGCCGAGATATTGAGCCTTTCCGAGATCAACCTGCCCGCCGTAACCGCCGATAGTATTCCAGCCCATACCGTAAAGCGAGAACATGAGGAACTGGATCAGTGTCGCCATGGCAAATGCGGAATGTGGCAGAAGGGGAAAGAGCAGGAGGAAAACCGCCACCAGGCCTGCCACAAAGAGGTCTGATCTTCGGAAGTCGGAAAAATCGAAAGCGTTCTTTAATGCTTCCATCCGAAAAGTCCTCTGGGCCGCAGCACCATTATCACGAAATAGGTCAGGTACACCCACATGTATTTAAGGGATATCATCGGTACGTCAGCCATCCATTCAACGTCAAAGGTATATGTGATAAAGTCCCAGAAACCCGGTATTTCAGTGATCAGCCCCACGATTATCCCCGCAAAAAAGGCCCCTGGAACGCTGCCGAAACCGCCTAGGGCTACTATGGCAAAGGCGATCATCGTAAACAGCAGACCTACGAAGGGGTTTACGGACCAGAAGTTAACTATGAGAGCGCCTGCTACTGTGACTGTAGCTACCCCGATCCCCCATGCGAGAGCGTTCATCCGTTCCGTTGGGATACCCATATATCTTGCACCCTGGGCATTAAGGGCGGTAGCGGTCAGGGCTTTACCTACTCTGGACCTGTTCATGAGCAACCAGGTTGCTAAAAACGCTGCAACCGAAAGACCGGCAGCGGCCGCCTTCGTGGCGGGAATTATGATACCCATTCCAAGTTCATAGCTCTTGCCGACCAGTATACCCTCATGGAGGGCCCTGTCTTCAGAACCGAAGATCAGCAGGGCGAGATTCCTGAGGAGCAGCATAAGCCCGAATGTGCCGAGGAGCTGGGCCAGTATTGGACCCCGGAGAAGAAACCGGATAAATCCGTAGTAGCATATTACACCAAGGAAAAAACCCACGAGGGCGGCCACAGGCAGCGTCAGCAACGGATCGATCCCCGTTGCCTGGGCAGTAAACAGGCCGGTGTACATGCCGATCATGAGAAATTCGCCGTGAGCGAAATTTACAATATCCATCACGCCGAAGATTATCGTCAGCCCGAGAGAGATAAGGGCCAGGACCATCCCGAACAGCAGTCCGGCGAATATAGAACTGAACAGTATGTCCATTGCGATTAGATAATTTTCAGAACGAAAAGAACCATCCTGCCCATTCGGTGTTCAGAAACAGGAGAAATGGACAGGATGGTATCAAATGGGTTTTAGAACCCGGGCAAAGGGAAGATCATGTCGGCGGATGATACATCAAACGGATAGATGATCTCCAGACCCATGCTTCCGTCCGCCTGTTTCTGGTACTGACCGATGAGGCCGGACCCGAGTACATTCTGTCCCAGCTCCTCGCCGGAAGTCGAGAATTTGATGCCGGCCCAGGGCACTACAAGTTCACTGCCGGGTATGTTTATGGAGTTGGCCGCACGCTGTATGTCGGCAGGCTTTGTGGAACCGGCTTTCTCCAGGATATGAACCCAGGTCTGCAGGCCGGTGAAGGCCCTGGCCGAAGCGCCGCCCAGATCGTTGCCGGTCTTGGCCTTATACATGGTGTTTACCTGCCCGGCGAGCGCTTTTATCTCTACAACCTTTGGCAGGAACACGGTTCGAGTCAGTATACCCTCGATATCATTTCCAAGTGTACTGCGGAACTCAGGCTTTTCAAAACCGGCGTCCTGGCCCCATATGATCTTCGGCCGCGCCTTCTGGGCCTTGAGTGTCTTGACCATCAGTATGGCATCCGAAGCATAGGAGGCGAAGAGCATCACGTCAGGCTTGACCGCCTTGAGGGAGCGCACCTCGCTGGAAAGATCTGTGGACTTGGCCGCATACAGGAGAGATTTTTTCAGTTTGAACCCGTATTCTTTGGCCATGTCTTTGATGAGACCCGAGACGTGGGAGCCCCATTCCGTCTTCTCAGAGGCCGAGGCGATGTTTATGATATCCTTTTTGGATACGCCTTTTACGCCTCGTACTTTACCCTCGGTAATACCTTTGAGGAGCTCGAAAAGGTCCTTGGTGAACCATTTGTCATGAGGGGTGGTCCGCCAGAACCACTTGAGTCCTCTTTTTGTCAGGGTGGGGGATGTGGAAGAGCCGTTGATCATCGGCACACCGTACTGCTCGGCCACAGCGCTGACGGTCTTTGTCACGGAGCTGAAATAGCATCCCAGAATCCCGTCAACCTTATCGTCAAGGATCAGCTTTTTAGCAAGGTCTGCTCCCAGGGTCGGATTACCCTCATGATCCTTGAATATCAGCTTGATCTTGGCGCCGCCAAGTGCCTTGATTCCCTTGTTTTGTGCCATTGTCATGGGTATGTCGGCAAAGACGCCGTTGGCCAGCTTAGCGGCCAGCTCCGCTCCGGCTCGAAGTTCACGACCGGCAGCGGCGGCTCCACCGGTCAGCGGGTAAATTACACCGATCTTGATCTCCTTGGCCGCCATTGCGCTGGTTGGCCCGAACAGCCCGGCAACCAGTAAGAGACACAGGAAAATCACATTAATCCTGATAAGTGATCTCATTTCGCTCCCTCCTTCTCAATTCGGGTTAACGCACAGCGCTTACACTGGCACCAGGACGAGGTGTGTACCCGCGCACGCACAAGGGGAACAGCTAAAAATAACCCAATTCACAAAGACTGAAGGATAAACGTCTTCAAAATCTGATCTGGAGCGATGAACTCGGGTAAACTTCAGAGATACTAAATAGTTGTATGCGAAGGATGAAAAATTTGAACGCTCCCACATATACAATTAGCATACGGGGTAAGCGATTTCAACATAAGGTTGATGACTTCGTATTGAGAAGAACTTTTCTTAAAGGAGCGTAAGGTGCTCGTCCCTCAGATCCGAGATCAGCATATGTCCCGGACTATGGGTTATCACCCTCGACAGGTGTGCGGAGGTGGCGGCCAAAGTCGCAGTGACGCCGCATGCCCAGAAAACCGGGATCTCATCCGGATGAATTGAAACAGGATCTCCGAAGTCGGGTTCCGCAAGATCATTAATTCCGATCTCTTCGGCGGTGCCGATGTGAACAGGAGCCCCATGAGTAAGGTTGAATCGTGTAGTTACCTGTACGGCCCTGACGGCCTGTTCCGGATTCATGGGTCTCATTGTAACGACCAGGGGCGCTGAAAAGGGACCTGTCGCCATACACATGCGGTTCGTTATATACATGGAAACGTTTTTCCCCTCGTCCAGGTTCCTTACAGGCACACCGGCTGCCAGAAGAGCATTTTCAAAAGAGAAGCTGCATCCGATCAGGAAACTCACGGTATCTTCGCTGAAAAGATCAGAAACATCTGAAAGTTCCTCTGCGAGTTTGCCGTCCCTGTAGACGTGGTATCGGGGCAGATCCGTTCTCAAGTCGGCTCCGGGGGCGATCAGGGGTTCGGCCCGGCCTGGTTCAAGGACATCCAGAACCGGACACGGTTTGGGGTTTCGTGTGCAAAACAGAAGAAAATTGAACGCTTCTTCCTTCGGAAGCATGACCAGGTTGGCCTGGACGTACCCCGGTGCGGCTCCCGAAGTAGGGGATGTCCACTCACCGGACCGTATTAGTTTTCTCAATTCTCCAGGCGAAAGCTGCTTTTTCATCGGCGTACCTCCTGAGTACATAACGGATAAGGAGAATATGAGGACAGGAAAAATTTAGCACATTGTACGGGATCAGTTCCAGGTAATAACGGCAGGGACGAACGACGGAAACCGGATAATATGGTATTGTAACGCAGCAGCCTCTTATCAATCCGCATGCAGTATGGCTCCTTTGCAAAGAGAGCACCGCGCTGCAGACGGAGCACAGCGCATACGGACGAGTTGTTAATGAGGGGAATATGATCAGTATTAATATCATCAAAACAGGAGATGCCATGAACAGGAACTTCAAGGATTCAACACTGGGAAACACCGGAACAGTGGATCTATGGTGC
>JBGMRC010000042.1:0-9678 GCA_048061075.1 bacterium
TTCCCTGTCAAGAAAAAGTATTTAAATTTCTACGGGTTATCGGAACCTGCGGTCGTCTTCTGCACACTATATTGTAGGGTGTTTTTGATGGATACCAGATGTTGAAATCGGTCTTTTCCCCTTTGAGTGGAGTTTGGTGGGATGGGTATTAAAAAAGGGGAGCTGCTGGCTCCCCTTTCCGGCGGCAACTGGCTTCCTCGTCCGTCAGGCCTTGCGCTTGAGTTTCAGGAGGATAGCTTCCCGTACTTTAAGCAGACTGCCCGCTAACAGCGCTACTACTACGGTCGCAGCAACGAATATCAGGGCTATAACAGCCATCATTATTAAAAAATCCAGCATTTTCAGCCACCTCCTTTATTGTTATTTGTCGCAAAAAGTCCATCCGTGGCTTTTATTGAACCTTCGACTCTGCCCTCTCCAGAAGATATTGGCGAGCCTTGAAAAGACCACCGATAAAAAGGGCGACAAAAACGGTAGCTCCACAGAAAACCAGTGCGATCACTGCCAGTACGGTTATGAATTCCAACATTTCAACCACCTCCCCTCGTCGGGTTATACTCAATGCTTGTGCAAAATATAACAAGCTCCACCCTCAATGTCAAGCATTTTTTTGTGATTAATTACACAATCCTATATATACAGCCTCTAACCTGATACTTGCATTCACTTTCACAAATAAATGGTCCCGCCCCGAAACCGGCAAAGACCCCCCCCAGAATCGCGATTGATTCTTGAATGAGCAATTCCAGGAGCCTGCCGGAGAACCTCGTCAGGCTCCTGAATGTAGTTTGTCGGAAGATGTTACACTATGGATATTCAGCAGAAACCTGCTGAAAGAGTATATAATCCTTCGCAATAGGTCTTGGCCATGACAGAGAACCTGGAATCAGCAATAGAAGCGCTTTCAGTCAATCCCCACCCGGCTGCCAGGCTAATAGCGCAGACCTACTACAGGATGCTGGAAGAAGACCTGGGAAGGCGCCTTCATCCTTATTCCATCACCGATCTCGCGCCTGACCTCTTCAACGCCATCCTGTCTGATGATTTCGCGGCAATATGGTCTATCTGGTCCACAATGACGGATCATATGAAAAGGCTGGCACGGATCGGTCCTATATCCGACCTGGCCGATGAGCTCACAGTCGCCATGAGAGATGCCCTGAAGGAGGAAAAGATCAGTTGAGTTTAATATTGGTCGCGGTAGTCTTTTTAGGTGCCGGTGTCTTCGGCATGCTGGGTCTTTCCGGTGCTGTTGTATACGTACCGCTTCTTTCATGGTGGGGTTTCGATTTCAAGACCGGTGCTATTCCGCTGAGTCTTCTTTTGGGCTCGGCCACGGCACTTTCAGCGACAGTGGTCTACCTCAGGGCGGGGCTTGTCCACGTAAGGACAAGCGGCGCCATCATCCTCACTGCTGTACTGGGCGCCCCTCTGGGCGCCAGAGCAATAAGAATAGTTCCCACGCATACATTGAAACTACTGTTCGCCACCGTTGTTGTTTTCGTAGCCTACAGAATACTGAGAAGCAAGGAACCGGAAACAGGAAGACCTGTCAAGATCGAAATCGCAACTATTGCGGGATTGGGACTGGGACTGATCGTAGGGTTCGCCAGCGGCCTGCTGGGTGTTGGGGGCGGTTTTATCATGCTGCCCACTCTGATGCATCTTGGCTTCCCCACCAAGGAGGCTGTCGCCACATCATCCGCGGTAGTCGGTTTCTCTACCCTTTCAGGCTTCCTTTCCCACTTGCCAACCGCTGAATTTGACCCCCTTTTGGCAACTATTCTTACCGTCTCGGTAATTGTGGGGTCGGGTCTTGGCGGGTTCTGGGCTTCAAAGGTGGCCAAACCCTTGACGCTGCGCCTCATGGCGGGCACCCTGCTCGCAGTCATCGCCGTCAGGCTGCTTATGGAAGCTCTTGCGCACATATTTTAGACAGTGGACCCAATTAAGTAAGCTCCCTTCCGTGTGAAAATTCAGCATATTTCCCCTCTAATCTGCCTGCATTGAGGTTTGCAATTGTGGCCGGGAACCGGATAGAATATTAATATGATAGTGAATTGTTTAATGTTGAAAGTTGAATGTCTTACCAAATCGAGAATTCACCCATTCGAAGGCCTAGGCCAGAGACCTGAGAAGGGATCAGATACGAGGCGCGACCAGAGGCGCAAGCCGGAAGCGTATCTGAATTACGTTGAGGACTTGCGCCGCGGGAGAACAAAGTAGATGACCTCTTATCGGGACTCTGGGCAGGCTCTGCGGCAGAAGCGTATATGGCACACACGTCGAGGATTGTCGAGTCCCAATAACGCAGCAGATGGTATGCTATGGACGGCCGCAAAACCTAACCATGTCGTCAGCTAACTTACCCCCCCAATACATAGAAGCCGAAGAACAATTCCGCAAAGCCGGATCTCCTTCGGAAAAGTTAGAAGCTCTGGAGAAGATGCTGGCCCTGATCCCAAAGCACAAGGGAACGGAAAAGATCCAGGTACAGATAAAGAAGCGTATCACCAAATGGAAAGACCAGACTGAAAGCCAGAAAAAAGTTGGCGCGAAGCGAACAGATCCTTCCCATGTTCCACGTGAAGGCGCAGCTCAGGTAGTGTTGATCGGGCCCGTCAACACCGGAAAGTCAGCCATCCTGTCAGCAATAACCAATTCATCCCCCCAGGTGGCTGAGTACCCCTTCACCACCAGGATCCCGCAACCGGGAATGATGTTTCACAACGATATCCCCGTCCAGCTTGTGGACAGCCCCGCCTTCGATCCTTCGGTAACTGAGCGATGGATATCGACACTGATACGCAATGCGGACATGTCGCTAATGGTGCTGGACATTTCGAGAGATGACCTGCTCGAACAGATGGAAGCCAGTGAGGCCGTTCTCGATGACCTTAAAATCGAGCTCGTTCCTCCTGAAGAATCCAAAGTTTTTTCAGACGACGGCTGGGCGAAAATACCCTGTATATACCTTGGCAATAAATGTGAGTCCAAAAAAATCGACGAGAGGCTCTCGGTTTTGAGAGAACTAATAGAGGACCTGCCCGAGATCAATCTGGTATCCGCAGAAGAGGGAACGGGATTGGAGAACCTGAAGAGGTTGATCGTGGGATCGCTGGGTCTTATTCGAGTATATTCCAAACGCCCCGGAAAGGAACCCGACATGACGGCGCCTTTTGTCCTGAAAGAAGGCTCCACAATTTCCGAGCTGGCCAGGATGGTTCACAAGGATATCGGTGCTAAACTCAGGTTCGCCAGGGTTTGGGGAAAAAGCGTCTTCGACGGCCAGAGGGTCTCCCACGACTATGAACTGCTGGATGGGGATGTGGTGGAATTACACGCTTAAAACCAGTTGTTAGTTGGCAGCTGATAGTAAAGATTAATCTCCAAATTAGTTGATGGAATCTCGACAAATGTATGCTTAAGGCCCGGGCTTTTGGGTGTAATCACTCGCCTCCGCAACCCCCTTGAGCTTCGCTTCGTGATTCACCAAAACCCCGGGCCTGATATAAATATATTAGCAATATTGACCATCAACTGAAACTGATTTAACATTAACCGGGAGTCCTTCAAATCAAACAAAATACCAGGATGAGATCAGCTGTAATTCTACTGTCCATATTCGTTTCGGCCCTTGTTCCCTCAACAGGGTTTGCAAAGCAGCAGAAAATATCCGTTGTTACATCTTTATTTCCCCTTTATGAGTTTGCAAGAGAGGTCGGTGGTGAGGCTGTAAATGCTGAACTCCTCCTTCCCCCCGGCACTGAGCCGCATACCTGGGAGCCCCGTCCCAGTGACATAATCAGAATAGGCCGTTCGGATATATTCATATACATGGGCCCTGAAATGGAGCCATGGGTATCCGACATCCTGGGTGCGGTGACCAATGATAGTCTTCTGGTTATAGCGGTCCTAGAGGAGCTGGAGAATATCCAATCAGGCAAGGAACGCAAGGGACAGGAGGACCCGGACAACGTTGATGAACACAACGATCCTCATGTATGGCTGGATCTTTCATATGCCGTCAAAATAGTGGATCTGATTACCGAAACCCTGAAAGCTGCCCATGCGCAAAAAGGTGATTTGTTTTCAAAAAATTCAAACCGTTACAAGGACTTGCTCAGGGACCTGGACAGTCGGTTTTTTTCACAGCTATCCGCGTGCCGGAGGAAGAAATTTATTTACGGAGGTCACTCGGCATTCGGACATCTGGCCAGGCGATACGGTCTCATCCAGGTTCCTGTCTACGGTATAAGCCCTGACTCGGAACCCAGCCCCAGGCAGATAGCGGAAATAGTAAGGACGATAAGGAGGAACGGGATTGGGGTGGTATACTTCGAGGAGCTTGTTAATCCCAGGCTCGCGCAGGTGATCGCCGAAGAAACCAGAACCACCACTTTAGTGCTGAATCCCGGAGGCAATCTCACTACCACCTTATGGAAAAAGGGTGTAACCTTCATATCACTGATGGAGGACAACCTCATAAACCTTAAAAAAGGACTGGAATGTGAGTGACAATAACGTTCAGATCGAGGTACGGGATCTCTATTTTAACTATGGCGGCAATCTGGTGCTGGAGGACATCTCCTTTGAGGTTCTGAAAGGGGATTTTCTGGCATTAATAGGGCCAAACGGTTCGGGCAAGAGCACTCTTGTCAAGATCATACTTGGGCTCCTTTCTCCCGACAGGGGAAGCGTAAAACTTCTCGGTCAGGATGTAAAAGCCTTTCAGGAGTGGAACAGGATCGGTTACATCCCGCAGAAGGCTACCGACCTTGATCCCCTTTTCCCCGCATCGGTTCGTGAAGTAGTGGCCATGGGGCTGCTGTCTTCCATGAAGTTCCCACGCTTCATGAAAAGGGGGACTCTGGATGCCATTGATGGGGCTCTGGCTCTGGTGGGCATGGAGGAATTCAGATCGCGGCGCATAGGTGCTCTCTCAGGAGGACAGCAGCAGCGGGTTTTTATCGCGAGAGCCCTTGCCTCAGAACCGTCTATTCTGATCCTGGATGAACCCACCACCGGAGTTGACGCAGCCACACAGACCCAGTTCTATGACATGCTCGACCACATCAACCGGGAGAAGATGATAACTCTGGTGCTGGTCACCCACGATATAGGGGTTGTCACAAAACACGTTAACAAGGTGGCCTGTCTTAACCGAAGCCTTGTATTTCACGGCGATCACGAAGAGTTCTGCAACTCGGTTCAGGCTGCGAGACTTTTTGGGCCGGAGGTGCATATTATTTGTCATAAACATTAACTGCGATCCAATATCCAGGATCATGGGTCCAAGATCATATTGATCGAAATCACAATTCGAATCCAAGGAATGCTCGTTTAAAAAATGATTGATTTTATACCTATAAGAATATTTTACGTTGATCTTGGATCTTGGCTCTTGGACCTTGGACCCTGTGCCCGTCTTCACATCTCATCCATCAATTACAGGGCCAGAAAATAAATGGAGATATTTCAATACTCATTCATGCAGCGGGCCCTCCTTTCCGGGATACTGATCGGTCTCGTGTGTTCCATTCTGGGGGTCTTCCTGATACTCAGGAGGGACGCGATGATAGGGCACGGACTGGCCCATGTAACCTTTGGCGGCGTTGCACTGGGATTGTTTCTGAACATATCTCCCCTGGGCACAGCTCTGGTAGTAGCGGTCATTTGCTCAATATGGATCCTTAAGCTCCGGGACAGGGCAGGGGTTCATGCCGACACCGCAATAGGTATATTTGCCAGTGTCGGAATGGCACTTGGCATCCTTATCGCGAGTTTTTCCGGAAAGTTCAGTGTTGAGCTTTTCAGCTATCTTTTCGGCAATATTCTCGCGATTGGAACTGGTGAGGTCTGGGTGGCAGCCGCACTTACCGCGGTAGTACTTTTCGCCGTTATCTTCAATTACAACGACCTTGTTTACACGACTTTCGATCACGAACTGGCAAGGGCATCCGGGATACAGGTTGGGAACCTTGATACGCTCCTTGCGGTACTCACAGCTGTAACAGTGGTCCTTGCAATGAAGGTGGTCGGCCTCCTTCTCGTTGCTGCGCTCATTGTCATTCCGGCGGCTACGGGACTTCAGTTTGCGTCGAATTTCAAAGCCGCAATAGCCATGTCCGGATTAACCGGCATGATATCTGTTCTCGGAGGCCTTATTGCCGCATACTATCTGGACCTTCCGGCGGCCGGGGCCATCGTTATGCTGGCTTTCTCGATCTTCGTGACTGTTATGTTATTGGCCCGTTTCAGCGGTATGCATAAGTACGGATAAATCCAAGATCCAATAAGCTATTTAAGGAATCCTATGTCTATGAACGACCCGAAAGAACACAGCACAACAGTTACCGAAATTATTCAGCGGACTTACAACGTTATCAGTGTCAGAGCCCAGAAGCCCGAGGGCTTTGATTACCAGTCAGGGCAGTGCGTGAAATTAACTATCAGCTCGCAAAACGGGGAAGTGAGCAGGTTTCTCTCATTTTCCTCGTCTTCGACGGAGCCTTTTATCGAATTCACCAAGAAGATATCCCGATCCGATTTTAGCAAAGCCTTCTCCTGTCTCAAGGCTGGTGATCCAATTACCTACAGGGGACCGGCCGGGTGTCTTGTCTACGAGGAGGAATTCCCAAAGGTCGCATTTATAGCCGGGGGGATAGGGATCACACCCATTCGATCCATAATCAGGCACACGGCCGATAAAGAGATCTTTACAGACAGGGTGCTGCTGTATGCGAACAGGACCGAGGAAGATATCGCCTTCAGGGAAGAGCTGGACCAGGTCGCAAAAAAGGATCCCACTTTCAGGATCCGGCATATCCTTGAAAATCCCACCGTGAATTGGGGGGGGACCAGCGGGCTGCTTTCGGTGAAAGTGATCGAGGATATGATACCCGATATCCTGAAAAGAAAGATCTATATATGCGGATCACCCCCCTTTGTATCGTGTGTCCAAGCCGACCTGAAGGCATTGGGTGTGACGGAAGACCAGATCGTGATCGAAGAATTGGCTGGTTATGAATCGCTGCTTTAAAGACAAGTTAAAAGTTGAAGGTTAAAAGTTTAAAGTTACCTGAACATCTAAGATAACAACTTTCAACATTCAACTTTTAACTTTCAACTAAAAAAGGGGGAAGACCAGAAGCCGTTCCCCCTTTTTAATCTGTTCAGATCGCACTAGAACTTAAGCGAAATCGCTGCACCTCCCGAGATGCTCTTCCCGTCCGCATCCGTCGAAGCGGCAACATCCAGGAACCCTCCCAGGCCAAAGCCGGCATGGATAAGAGCGTTGGCGCCGTCCAGGGCAAGGTTCTGGGATAAACCCGCCCTGAGCTGTATACCTATCAGGTTGATTTCCGCACCCACCGCCATTTCCCGGAATTCAGCGCCGGACAGACTACTTGTAGTCGTCAGGTCAAGGTCGGCAACCACCATTACCATGGGAAGATCCCAGGCAATACCAGCGCGGTACCTGGACTCCAACTCCAGAACCCCTCCTGTACCGGGTAGCGTAAATTCGGGAGAATTGATATTTTTTCCCACTATCCCGCCTCTTAATGTCGGCAGCAGTTCGAACTGGAGACCCACATCGATGGCTGTCGCGGACTCACTCTTCCCGTTTTTTGTCAGCTCGTCCTTGATATCAGGGTTTGTATTATTGAATAGAGCCAGGGAAGTGGCGTAAGTCTTGGCCTGGATCTGCCTCAAGTTGGCGCCCAGGGCATATGTACCGAACTCCTTGGCCCCCGTGAGGACAACCTGCCTGTCTTCGATTCCCCTGAAAAGCAGTTCTGAATTGTTAGTACCAATAAAAGATGGACCTGGTGTTGTAGAAATATTGGTTGTATCCATGGAAGTGATCATCGAGGCGATAACTTCGTAGTTGTAGCTCACTGCGCCGGCCAGACCGAAAGCATTCAGGCTCACCCCGCCGGATGTGTACATCCTAAGATCTATTGAGTTTTCGCCCGGCACATTCAACTGACCAATCAGACTTACTATCTGATCAAGGTCTGAGATGGTAGCATTAGACGCCCATATGGCAAAACTCTGCCCTCCCGTGATATTTTCTATCTGGGTCAGTTTGTCGTCAATGTCGATGTGATCATCAAAACGCACCGTAAAGGGAGCTACAAATTCAAACATCCTTCCCCGAGCAAGACCGGCAGGGTTGTAGTTGACCGACCCAACCCCCTTCGCGGCAGCCACATAAGCCCCGCCCATTGCCTGTCCGCGAACATCCGTATAGGGAAAGGGGAAAGCATGCGCAGTGGCGACTGAGAATGCCGGCACCAGCACTAATATAAGCAGAATGCAAACCTTCTTCATATGATCCTCCTTTGTAAGGTTGTTGTAATTTTGTTAGGGTCGTAAAAAGTCATCAACTTTAAACAGTGGTAATTATATCTGCATTGGTAACTACAGGCAACAAGTCTGTTTTCTCCACAAAGAAATCAAGATTGACCGAGAAATCAAATAGTGTATAGAATGTCCTACTGACATTGGATGACGGTGGGACAATACAGCCGTGAAGAGCAATTCAAAAGTCAGCAAACCAAACCCTGGGAGAATAATTATGCCGATAGAAGGTGACGGACACACTCTCGCGGTCTTCGTGGACTTCGAGAATGTGGCCCTTGGATTCAAGGGAAAAAAGGGTAAGGATAAGAAGTTCGAGATCAACAAGGTTATGGAACGGCTTGTTGAGAAGGGGAAGATAGTCGTCAAGAAAGCCTACGCCGACTGGTCACGATACTCCGATTACAAGCGCTCCCTTCACGAAGCGGGCCTCGAACTTATAGAGATCCCCAAACGCCACATGACAGGGAAAAATTCAGCCGACATCAAGATGGTCGTTGACGCCCTGGACCTTTCCTGGGCGAAAGAACACATTGATACCTTTGTCCTTGTCTCGGGCGATTCGGATTTCTCTCCTCTCGTCTCCAAGCTCAAGGAGAACGGGAAGAGTGTCATCGGGCTCAGCCTGCAGGAATCGGCGTCCAACCTCCTGATGGAGAACTGCGACGAGTTTATCTTCTACGAGGAACTGGACAACCCCGTGGGCATCCCTCCCAAGTTGGAGGATTCCCTGCCGAAGAAGCGCAGGGAGATTTTCCAGCTGCTTGTTGATTCCATCATTGCGCTTGTCAGGGAAAACAAGGAAATACTCTGGTCCTCCATGGTCAAGGAAACAATGAAGCGAAAAAGGCCTTCTTTCAGTGAATCGGCCTACGGATACAGGACCTTTTCAGAGCTTCTGGAAGATGCCGAACGGCATTCTCTCATTCATTTGCGTTCCGACCAGAGGAGCGGCACTTACATTGTCGCCGGATTCGGCAAGGAATCGCCTGGATCCTGACCTGCCTGGCGTCCGGTCAGAGTTTCTAATTTCTGGTTTCTAGTTTCTAGTAACGCCCATACCACGACCAACCGTTGGCCATAGTCCCGAGTCTCAGGACCCAGGTGTTGGTCCAAGATTGTGAAGCGTTATGCGTAACGCGTGATGAGTAGAACCAGGCTATAGGCTCTGGGCGCTTGGCTCTGGGCTAACAAACAGCACTACAACCTTATTCTTCCTCTCCCCTGCCGGCCCATGGCCGGAGTCCCTCGTCCCAAGACCCATGTCCCAGAAATAGTCATCGCGCTTGTCACGCCATAGCTTTAGCGACG
>JBGMRC010000043.1:0-4593 GCA_048061075.1 bacterium
CTCGAGGCCAGGAAAGTACCCCCGCAGAACCTGGAGGCTGAAAGGGCCGTACTGGGTGCCATTCTGCTGGAGAACGAGGCAATCTACACCGTCATGGAGATTCTCACGTCAACGTCTTTTTACCAGAATGGTCACCGTATAATCTTCGACAACATGCTCTCCCTGTCCGAAAAGGGTGAGCCGATTGACCTGATCACCCTCACCAACAGGCTCCGATCCGAGAATCTTTTAGAGAGGATCGGGGGAGCTTCTTTCCTGCCCTCTCTCGTGGAGGGCGTCCCTACTTCAGCGGGGGTCGGGCACTACGCCCGTATTGTCAAGGATAAAGCCATCCTCCGCGATCTTATTACCACTACGTCCAACATTCTCGAAGACTGTTTCGATTCACCTGGCGAGGTGGAAGAACTGCTGGACAGCGCCGAACGGCGCATCTTCCAGATCTCGGAAAAAAAGGTCAGGGCGGGCTTTTTCTCGCTGAAGGAGATCGTCAAGAGCAGCTTCAAGACAATCGAAGGCCTCTATGAGAGAAAGGAGCACGTAACGGGCGTGCCCACGGGTTTTACGGATATCGACGAGTTGACCTCCGGGATGCAGAAGGCGGACCTGATCATTGTAGCCGGCAGGCCGTCCATGGGCAAGACAGCCTTCTGCCTGAACGTGGCCCAGCACGTAGCTGTTGTTCACAAGAAAGCGGTCGCCATCTTCAGCCTGGAAATGGCCAAGGAACAGCTGGTTACCAGGATGCTCTGTTCCCAGGCGCGAATCGACGCCCACCGGCTTCGCAGCGGCTATCTGGGCAAGACAGACTGGCCCAAGCTCACCCAGGCCGCCGGACAGCTCTCGGACGCGCCAATATATGTTGACGACACCCCGGCGATCACCGTTATGGAAATGAGGGCGAAAACCAGGCGCCTCATGGCCGAAAAAGGCCTGGAAATGGTTATCGTGGACTATATGCAGCTAATGCAGGGCCGGGGCTCCACGGACAACAGGGAGCAGGAGATCTCGGACATCAGCCGCTCGCTAAAAGCCCTTGCCAAGGAGCTGAACCTCCCCGTCATCGCCCTTTCCCAGCTAAACAGGGGCGTTGAGGCCAGGCAGGACAAGAGACCCATACTGGCCGACCTGAGGGAGTCCGGGGCGATAGAGCAGGACGCGGATGTCATCATCTTCATCTATCGTGACGAGTTCTACAACAAGGCTACCTCGGAAAAGGGCATCGCCGAGATAATCATCGGGAAGCAGAGAAACGGACCCGTCGGCACCCGCAAACTGACCTGGTTGGATAAATATACCCGGTTCGAGGACATGTCGGAGCGGGAAGCCTTCTGATACCACCATTCCATGTATAAGTTTCTTGATGGCAGAACAGCATCGCAAACCTGCTGGGCGGATGTGGACCACAAAGCTCTCACGGGCAATTTCCGCCTCGTCTCAGGCATGGTGGCCGAGGGCACCGAGATCCTCCCTATTGTCAAGGCCAATGCCTACGGACACGGCGCTATCGAGATCAGCAAGACTCTCATCCAGGCCGGAGCAAACGTCCTTGGCGTGGCCACTGTCGAGGAAGGCCGCGAGCTGCGGGAAGCCGGGATCAGGCAGCGTATCCTGGTCCTGGGAAGGATAGTCCTGACCGAGCTTGAGGTGAGCCTGCGCTGGGATTTTGAGATAGCCATCCCCCACATCGAGATCGCCCGCCATCTAGGCGCCTTAGCGGCATCCGCCGGGAAAACCGCCCGTGTCCACCTCAAGGTTGACACGGGCATGACCCGACTGGGGGTGCCCTGGCCCGAGGCTCCCGCCGCCCTTTCAGAAATCCGGTCTACTGAAGGACTTGAGCTTGTGGGGGTCTTCTCCCACTTTGCAAACGCTGACCTCGCCGATGAGGAGTTCACTCGCGAGCAGATCCAGCGCCTCGAGGGAGTCCGCAATTCTCCAGAAGCTTCAGGTCTGCCGGCGGGGCTCTTCCACCTGGCTAATTCCGCCGCCATCCTCACCTCCAATTATCCAGAAGGAACAGGCGTCAGGCCGGGGATAATGCTGTACGGCTCTCCACCCTCTGCCCGGATTCCCGGTAACGGCATCAAACCTGTCCTTTCATGGAAGTGCCGCGTGCTCCAGATACGTGAGGCACCAACGGGAACAGGGGTAAGCTACGGACATGTTTTCGTCACCAGGCGCCCGAGCCGCATAGCCACTATCGCAGTGGGCTATGCAGACGGCTACAGCCGGTGCCTGACCAACAAGGGCCGCGTCCTCATTCGGGGCCGGAAGCTCCCGATCATAGGCAGGGTCTGCATGGACCTTTCCATGGTGGATATAACCGATGCGGCGGATGTGCAGGTAGGCGACGAGGTCGTTCTCATCGGCCGGCAGGACAGCGTCAGTATATACGCCCAGGAGCTGGCGGACCTGGCCGGTACCATTTCCTACGAGATCTTCTGCGGGATCTCTTCGCGGATCTCCAGAATACACGGGAACGGACCGTGAATCCCGTCGCCGTCCTAGAATGGTTTGGTGTGCGCAGCCTTTCCTTCCTCGAGGAAAGCGGCAGGATGCTGATCCTCCTCATGAGAGTTTTAAGGGGCCTTTTCAAGAGGCCTTTTCCTCTGAAACTGACCGTCCAGCAAATGGAGGAAGTTGGTGTCCGCTCCCTCCCCGTGGTACTCATAACGGCCATCTTTACCGGGGCGGTCCTTGCACTCCAGACTTTCTCAGGATTCAAGCGCTTCGGCGCCGAGGGCCTGGTGGGAACGGTAGTGGCCCTCTCCATGACGAGGGAGCTGGGGCCGGTTCTGGCAAGCATAATGGTTGCCGGCCGTGTGGGCTCGGCCATGGCGGCTGAGTTGGGCACCATGAAGGTGACAGAGCAGATAGACGCCTTGGTAACTCTGGCAACGGACCCGGTACACTACCTGGTCGTGCCCCGTTTCATTGCCTCTTTGATAATGATGCCGTTTCTGGTTGTTTTCGCCGACCTGATCGGCATCTTCGGCGGATACACCGTAGCTGTTACGGCCCTCGGCATGAGTAGTTCCATCTATATCAACCGGACCCTCCAGTTCCTGGAGTTTCCAGATATAATGGTGGGCATTTTCAAGTCCGCCATTTTCGGGATGATCATCGCACTGGTGGGGTGCCACATGGGATTCTTCACCAGCGGCGGCGCTGAGGGCGTGGGCAGGGCCACCACCAGAGCGGTGGTGGTGGCTTCCATCCTCATCCTCATCTCAAACTACTTCTTAACCGCCATCTTCTTCTGATGAACACTGACGTCAAGATCCAGATAACAGAAATTGACAAAGCCTTCGACACCAATATCGTCCTCGACGGCGTTAATCTCAAAGTAATGGATGGGGAGAGCGTTGTCGTGATCGGGGGCAGCGGTGTGGGAAAGAGCGTTCTCATAAAGTGCGTCATCGGGATCCTCGAGCCGGACGCCGGAGATATCCTTATTGACGGCCACTCCATCGTCGGGCTGGATGCCAGGGAAATGGACGGGGTACGCAAGAAGTTCGGCATGCTCTTCCAGGGCGCAGCCCTTTTTGATTCATTGAAGGTCTGGGAGAACGTGGGCTTCGCGTTCGTTCAGGAAAGGCGCCTGCCTGAAAAACAGATAAGGGATATAGCCGCCCAGAAGCTGAGGCAAGTGGGACTTCTGGAGATCCTGGACCTGTTCCCGTCGGAACTTTCAGGCGGCATGAAAAAAAGGGTGGGCCTTGCAAGGGCCATCGCTACAGAGCCGGAGATCCTTCTATACGACGAGCCCACTACCGGCCTCGATCCTATCATGGCGGACGCCATTAACGACCTGATAGTGCAGCTAAGAGAGGAGCTTGGCATAACTTCTATCTCAATTACCCACGATATGGTGAGCGCATACAAGATTGCAGACCGCATCGCCATGTTGTACAAAGGTAAGATAATCGCCCAGGGGTCACCGGATGAGATACGGAGCATGGACAATCCCTTCGTTCAGCAGTTCATCCACGGGCAGGCCCAGGGGCCGATAACCGAGGAACTGGGATAGTAAGGGGAGATTCAGATGGCGAAGTTCGGCACTGAGGCCCGTCTCGGCCTGGTAATCATAACAGCCTTCCTGATCTTCATCTGGGGGACCATGAAGGTGACCCGCATTGGAGAGGCCAGGGGCTACGACATCCATGCGGTTTTCGACAGTGCCAGCGGCCTTGAGACCAACGCCCCCGTAAGAATGGTGGGCGTCAGCGTAGGACGGGTGAAGACCATCTTCATAAAGGATCGCAAGGCCCTCGTTACAATGACCATAAAGGAGGACGTGCGCATCGACCGCGACGCCTCTTTTGCCATCAGGTCCCAGGGCATCCTGGGTGACAAGTACGTGGAGATCCAGCCGGGGTCATCGGAAGTGGTATATAAACCGGGGGACACCACCGTGACCACCAAGGTGCCGGTGGACCTCGAAATCCTTCTTGAATCGCTTCAGTCGGCAGGTGAAAGCTTAACTAAGATACTGAGCAGCCTGGAGAAGGTCGTGGCATCAGATGAGGGCGAGCATTCTCTTGCTGAAATACTTGAAAATACCCGCAAACTCTCGGCAAACCTGGATCTTCT
>JBGMRC010000043.1:4693-9608 GCA_048061075.1 bacterium
CCCGAGGGGCGCAGGGAGTTCGAGACCAGGACGGTTACAACCACGGTGGGAGGTGGGGTCCCAACGGTCACCCAGATCGAGGAGATCGTCTTCCGGGATGAGTTCAAGTTCTCTTTAGAGCTCGGCAAGCGCTACTTCAACACGATCTTCAGGCTCGGCTACATTGAATCCTCCTTCGGCTTCGGTATAGACAGGCTTCAGCTTGACGATGATCTCAAATTCTCCTTCGACGCCTGGGATATTGACCGCGAGGAAAACCCCAGGCTCAGGTTGAAGATAAGTTATCGATTCCTGAAGTTCTTCCACCTGGATTTCGGTATAGAAGACTTCGTCCACAAGGACAGGAATCCCAACATCCTTATCGGCGGGGGGCTGAAGTTCGTGGATGAGGATCTGAAGTACGTTATCTCGGGCCTGGGTTTTCCCTGATCCCCCATGGCCAGGCGCCAGACGATCTTCACCTGCCAGGAATGCGGCGCTACAAGCCCGAAGTGGCTGGGGCGCTGTCCCGACTGCAACTCCTGGGGCTCGGTGGTCGAGGAACTGAGGGACACCGGGACAAAAGGCAGGCAGGCATCTCCCGCCCCCGAACCGGTACCTCTCACGGCCATTCCCGATGACAAAACCCTGAGGATAAAGAGCGGTTTTCCCGAGTTCGACCAGGTCCTTGGTGGCGGTATGGTCCCGGGATCGGTTATCCTCCTGGGGGGCGACCCCGGCGTCGGCAAGTCCACACTCATTCTCCAGATACTCATGAACATCGCCGAAGGCGGTACCAGGGTCCTTTACGTTACTGCCGAGGAGTCCATTCGGCAGATACGCATGAGGGCCCGGAGGACCGGCACCGAGAATGAAAACCTCCTTGTCATGGCGGCTACCGGCATCCCCGGGATCGCCGACGCAGTATCCAACACCGAGCCAGAGGTCCTCGTGCTGGATTCGGTCCAGACCCTCCATCATCCGGATATCTCCTCGGCCCCCGGCAGCATCAGCCAGGTCCGCCAGATCGCGGCGGACGCCGTTTCACTGGCAAAATCCAGGGATATGGCCACATGGCTCATTGGGCATGTCACCAAAGACGGCGCCCTGGCGGGGCCAAGAGCCCTCGAACACCTGGTGGACACGGTGATCTATTTCGAGGGCGAGACGGCCGCAAACCATCGTATCATCAGGGCCGTCAAGAACCGCTACGGCTCCACCAATGAGATAGCCATCTTCGAGATGACGGGACAGGGGCTTGTTGAAGTGACTGATCCTTCCTCCCTCTTCCTCCCCTCCTCCGCCAGACGGGCTCCCGGTTCTGCCATAGTAATGGGGCTGGAGGGAACAAGACCCCTGTTAGTTGAGGTTCAGGCCCTGGTTTCGGACACGCCCTTCCCGAATCCACGAAGGACTACCTCCGGGCTGGACATGGCCAAGGTGCTCCTGATCCTTGCGGTACTGGACAAACGGGCTGGTGTCCAGAGCGGCGGCCTGGATGTCTTTGTCAACGTGGCTGGCGGATTGAGGCTCACCGAGCCGGCCGCTGACCTGGGGATAGCCCTGGCGCTGGTATCCAGCATGAGGGAGATGCCCCTCGCCGAAAACACGGTCTTTGCCGGCGAACTGGGACTCTCCGGAGAGGTGAGGTCGGTAGTGCGCCTTGAAAACCGCCTGAGGGAGGCGGCCAGGCTTAATTTTACCAGGGCCGTTATCCCGGCATCAGGTTCAGACAGGATACCGGAAGTATCCGGGATCTCCGTCATCCCTGTAGATACCATTGAGGACGCCCTTGAAACCGCCTTCAGCTAAGTCCGTACTCGCTGTACTTCTCGTTACCGGCCTGGTATTCACCTCCTGCGCCACCGCTCCACAGATCTCAAGGATAGAGGCTGATCTTCCCAGGATAAAGGGTGTCCAGGTGCTCATCCTGCGAGCTGACGACGTGGAGGGAATGCGGGAGGAAATAGCGGGCTACCGGGCGGCCGGGTTCGACACGGTAATCCTCCGAGCCTTCCACCTTCCGGGGGACAGGCTCCACGGTCCCGTGAAACCGGGATCCGGTGTGGACCCCCTAACCCTTGAGGGCGTCTATTTCCGGAGTGAACACGCGCCGCTTATCATGGACCTTGTGGGCCCCCTGGTGAAAATCGGCCGCGAGCAGAATATGAAGGTCTGGGCCTGGATGGTGACCAGGAAAGCGGCCTTTTCCAACACCGGCCTCCCCACGGATGTTGACTTCACGGTCGAGGAAGGAAGATTTTATCCGACTACCGATCTGGACATTCTGAACACAGCCGTCCAGCCCTACCTTGCGGCTTTGTTTTCAGATCTCGCAAGAACCGGAGTGGACGGCATCCTCCTCCAGGATGACATGGTTTCCCGCATGGGCCAGGGTTTTACCAGGTCCAATCTCGCAAACTACAGGAAGGAGACCGGGGATACCTATCCGCCGTACAGATACCTGGGAACCACCACCGGAAATGACGGGAGGACGTATCTCAAAGCCAGGCCCGGCTTCACCCGCTGGATCAGATGGAAAACATCCAGGATCGTTTCCCTCGCGCGAAGCCTTGAGGCGGCCGCACGCAGGGTAAATCCCGGGATTCACCTGGCACTTAATCAGACCTACGAGGCCGTCACCGATCCGGAGAACGGCAAGCTCTGGCTCTCCCAGGACCTGAGGCAGGCCCTGGAGGCCGGTCCTTCATATGCCGCCCTCATGCTATACCATCGCCAGATCCAGGACGAGCTCGGTATCCGGTTCAGTGATGTGCTGGATCTTGTGGATGACTCTCTTTCGGGTCTCGCGGGACGCCTTGAACAGAGGTCCCGAGTTGTTTTAAAATTCCAGACCAGGGACTGGAAAACTGGAGAGCCGGTACCGCCAGAGGACCTGCTGAGCGCTCTACTCACCGCGTGGGGCAGTGGCTGGTCGGTGGCTCTGGTTCCGCCCCCTGTTCCGGAGCAGCTCCATGGAGTGGCGACAGTACTTGGGGGGATGTAGATGTTAATAGGCAGAAGGCAAGAGGCAGGAGCTAAAAACAGGGCGTAGTGCGAAGGGCGTTATTAAGGTGAATCGGGGAAACGGTGTGTGAGTGTAGATATTGGTAATTGGAAAATGGAGCATTGGATATTAGAGGATCGGAGTCGGGTATGCGAAGAGATCTGACATTGGGAAATCTCCAGATCTCCCCAGCCCTTGCCCTTGCTCCCATGGCGGGGATCACTAACTCTCCCTTCAGGCTCGTCTGCCGCCGGGGGGGCGCGGGGCTTGTTTTCACCGAGATGATAAGCGCCCGGGCTATGAAGTATCAGAGCCGAAGAACGGCTGAGATGGGTGTCTTCTTAGAGGAAGAGCATCCGGTCGCAGCCCAGATCTTCGGCAGGGAGCCGGAGGAGATGGCCGATGCGGCAATGACACTGACAGAGGCCGGTGCAGACATCATCGACATCAACATGGGCTGCCCTGTCAGAAAAGTCCTCAAGAGCGGGAGCGGGATACAGCTCATGAGGGAGCCTGACCTGGCCGCGGATATAGTAAAGGCTGTTACCGCGAGAGTGGATGTTCCAGTTACCGTGAAGATACGCCTGGGCTGGTCCGAAAAGGAGAGTAACTTCATCACCTTCGGGAAAATCCTGGCCGACAGCGGTACCAGTGCCGTGATCCTTCATCCACGCACAAGGGCCCAGGGGTTTGCCGGCAGTGCACGCTGGGAGGAGATCGCCCGCCTGGCAGAGGCGCTGGATATACCCGTCCTGGGAAGCGGGGACGTAGCCACGGTCCAAGACGCCCGAACCGTGTTCGAAACAACCGATTGCGGGGGCATTCTGATAGGAAGAGGCAGCCTGGGCAGGCCATGGATATTTTCACAGATCGCAGCAGAACTTGAAGGAGAGGAACCCGGAAGGGACGATGAACTGCGAAAGCAGTTTATCAGCATGCACATAAAGCTCATCGAAAAGGCCTTGCCCGACAGGCGGAGCATCGGGCATCTTCGCAAGCATCTTGCCTGGTACAGCCGCGGCCTTCCGGATGGCTCATCATTCAGGGTCCTTGTGAACAGCCTTGACAGCTCACGGGAAATAGCGGACAAAGCTGCTGAGTTCTTCGGCCTCGAAGGAGAGAAAATTATCAGAAAGGCGGCGCCGTGACATCGGAACATCACCTGATCCCCAGCCTTACCGAAGGGCTATTTCTCTTTGACAATGAAGGGCGCCTGGTGTTGCTCAACCCCTCTGGGGAGAGACTTATCGGCCGGTCAGAAAAGGCGCTCCTGGGCAAGACCGCTACCGAGATATTCCCGCGCAATCCCAACCTGTGCAGTATCCTGGAAAACACCCTCAACGAGGGCCGATCCCTTGCCCATCACAGCATCAGCCTGGCAAACTTCGAGGGCAACGAGCTTTACCTCTCCATAAGTGTTTCCGTTCTGGAGGACCACGACGGCGCCATCCAGGGCCAGGTGCTCCTTGCCAGAGACGACACGGTTCTTGCGGAACTTGAGCGCTCCTTCAGAAGGGCAGACCTGCTGACCACCCTCGGCACCCTTAACCTGGGGATCGCTCATGAGATAAAGAATCCCCTTGGAGGGATAAAGGGCGCAACCCAGCTGCTGCGGTCCGAACTGGGGGAGGACAGCCCCCTTGCGGAGAACTGCGATATCATCCTCAGGGAAGTGGAGAGGATCGACACCTTGTTAGAGAACCTGCTGTCCGCAACTCCAACTGAAGGGGTTCCATTAAAGGAGTTTAATATTCATGAAGTCCTCAACGAGGTGATCGACCTGATGGGACACTGGGAGGAGGGCCCCTCTGTAACGTATGTAAAGGTCTTCGATCCGAGTCTCCCCGGCATGATGGCTGACCGGTCAGGCCTCACCCAGGTCTTCCTTAACCTTTTGAAAAACTCCCTCGAAGCTGCACCGCCTGACTC
>JBGMRC010000044.1:0-1674 GCA_048061075.1 bacterium
ATTACCAGGCGTGGCGCCATGCTTGGCGAGATCACCTCTCAGGATCTCATAGCCGTGGACCTGGAGCACGATGACAGCGGGATCGCTCTGGCATCAACCGAGGTTGATGTGCACAGGAGTATATACACATCAACTTCGGCCCTTGCCATAGTGCATACTCACCCCCGATCCGCGATCGCCCTTTCACTGGAAGGTAAAGATATCGTTCCTGTTGATGTTGAGGGCCGCTACTACTTCAAGCGCGTGCCGGTACTGGAAGTTGCGCAGGCAATCGGATCGAAGGAGCTTGAAAAGGAGCTTCCGGAGCTGCTCAAGGATTTCCCCATAGTCATAGTTAAAGGCCACGGCGCTTTCGCGGCAGGAGGCAGCCTGGAGGAAGGGTTGCAGATCTCCCACGCCGTGGAGTGGTCGTGCGATATAATTCTCCGCTGCCGGGCTCTCGGGCTTTCCGTAGAGGAGCTTCTGGCAAAGGAAGAGCACGGGGACTGGTAGTATGAGGCTGGATGTCTTCAGGGACAGGCAATACCTTGGTGGATACCACATTGGCACTACTTCCGAGGTCAGGATCGGCCGGGGAAGAAAGAATCAGATCATCCTCCCGGATTCTGTTGTAAGTCGAAAACATGCAAGGCTCGTGAGGCACGGTTCGGGCTATATGCTAATTGACGAGAGCAGAAACGGGACCCTGATGAAGGGTAAGAAAGTTAGCAACGTCCGCCTGGAAAGCGGAGATGAACTCGAGATAGGACCTTTCCGGATCCAGTTCGACGAGGATGTGTATGACTGGGATCGGGAAACGGAAGAGAGTAAGGTCCTGGAGAAAGAATCGTTCCAGGGGATCGTGGGAACATCACCGGCCATCAGGAACCTTTTCGAGTTTATAAAAAGGGTATCGGTCTCTGACGGTACCGTTCTTATCAGCGGTGAAACCGGGAGCGGCAAGGAACTGGTAGCAAGGGCCGTTCATACTCTCAGCGTCCGTGCAAAGGGACCTTTCGTCGCGATCAATTGCAGTGCCATTTCCCATGATCTTGTGGAAAGCGAGCTTTTCGGACACGAGAAGGGTTCGTTCACAGGTGCGGTGAAGAGCAGGAAGGGGGCCTTTGAGCAGGCTAACGGCGGCACGCTATTGCTGGACGAGGTTGGAGAGCTTTCCCTGGATCTGCAGCCCAAGCTCCTGCGAGTACTCGAAGAGGGAGTGATCCGGAGAGTCGGGTCTCAGATCGAAAACGAGGTAGATGTGAGGGTAGTAGCTGCCACCCACCGTGACCTGAAAGAGGAGGTGGATAACGGTAATTTCAGGGCGGACCTCCTCTACAGGCTTTTTGTTTTGCCTCTTTTTGTGCCGCCCCTCCGTGAACGCAAGGAAGACATAGGACTTCTGACCAGTTATTTTGTGGGCAGCAGAGGAGAGCTTGCGCCGGAGGCGCAGCAGCACCTGGTGGACCACCCCTGGCCGGGTAATGTTCGGGAACTGAAAAACGTACTGGAACGGGCCTGCATCATGAGGGTAGACGGCCCCATTGAGCCCGGAGATCTCATCTTTCTGAAAGAGGAGGGTACTGAACGTGAATTTTCCGATGATCACTCACTGGAAGATCTTGAGAAAATGTACTATTCGCGGGCACTGGAAAAAAGCAACGGGAGCATCCGCGCGGCAGCAAAATCGCTGGG
>JBGMRC010000044.1:1774-4937 GCA_048061075.1 bacterium
CCCATTCTCACAACAACGGGTTCATTCTTCCCCTCCAATACAGTTAACTCTATCGTCTTGTCGATGCCCAATATCTCGTTCCTCAGCGTTATTTCTCTCTCACCCACCGGAAGGTTTTCCACGACGACCGGTGTGGTGTCGATCAGCTTCCCATTATGGTAAACCCTGGCCCATGGTACGGCATTGACAGGGACTGAACCAACCGGAAGGGGAATCATCTGAATGATATGTGCGGATTCTCCCGATTCCGGCTTCAGCCTGTTGACTGCCGGCTTGTATCCATAAAGTTGAGCTCTGATATCAAAAGGCGCTTCTGCAGGGTCCAGCGTAAGCTCCGCTGGGGATTTTCCCGCAGGTTTACCGTTAAGCATTAAATCAGCGCCTGGAGGCTCTGTTATAATCCGTATGGTAGATAAAATGGGGACCAGGCTGGTACTGCGATCTGACGCCGATTCTGGCATTTTCGAGTCCACGGGATCGGGTTTTTCAAATGTCCTGTTGGACAAAAACATAAACAGGGTAAATACAATAAGCAGTATCAACCCCGAGGCTGCTAAAGGGAACTTGCTCCTTGTGGGCCTTGCGAGGGTCGGGGCAGTGAGAGAGGTGAGTTCTCTGCTGGAAGGTTTCCTCCCTTCTGACGCGTATTCACCCAGCCGCCGCTCCGCTGTTGCATCAAGGTGCGGCTCAAGCGTCTCAGCCATTGCCGCTGCGCTTTCCGGTCTGTCATCCGGAAGCAGTGCGAGGAGATCCTCCACAGCATCCGATACCGCCTGTTGAATATGAGGTCCGGCCTCGTGAAGGGGTATATGTTCCGCCTTACTTACGGCCCTTACGGTATCTTCTCTTGTTGATCCCGGGAATGGATGTTTTCCCGCGAGAAGCTGGTATGCAAGTGTGCCAAAAGAAAAGAGATCGGTGCGGTGGTCGATCTTTCGTCCATCCACCTGCTCAGGGGACATATAGGAGGCTTTTCCTCGAAAGGAGCTGCCTCCGGTGGCTTCCTCCGCCAGCGCTCTTGCGATACCGAAGTCGGCTATCTTTACCTCTCCGGCAGTGGAAATAAGTATATTATGAGGGCTCAGGTCCTGGTGGATAATGCCGGCATAATTCCCTGAGGCGGTCTTTATGGAGTGTGCATAGTCAAGGCCCCGTGCTATCCGGTGAAGTATCAGAAGTGCCACCTCTTCGGGCATCTGATCCCCGCCTTCGATCCTCTTGATAATGGTTCTAAGGTCTGTACCATTCACATATTCCATGAGGAGAAAGTCGGTATCGTCTATGCGCCCGTACTCATATACAGAAACGATGTTTGGATGATGGAGTGTCGCGGCCAGGCGTGCTTCTTGCGAAAACAGTTCCCGAAAGGATTCGTCCCGGGAAAAATGGGGCAGGATCAGCTTGACTGCCACCTCCCTTTCAAACCTGTCGGGACCGACGATCTTGGCCAGGTAGACTTCTCCCATTCCCCCCATACCAAGTTTGTCGATAAGCTTGAAGCGTCCGAATTCTCTGGGAAGTGTTTGGTGCACTAACCTCTCCTCGCTTGGGTCCCGTAGATGTTTACAATACCATATTCGTTAGACTGGATTTAGGTTTATAGTTCTATGCAAGTTTGGTGCGAGGAGAGGTTAGGGCAGGAAGAAGGAAAGAGGAAACAGGAAAGAGGGGTGGTGGGGGTGTCGTGCAATTGAACGTTGAACTTACTCTTTCCTCCTCCCTCTTCCCTGTTCCTTCACCTCAGTGAAGATCCACAATCATTGACTTTTACTACCCAGATATGTAGGTTTACACCCTTGTTAATGGGATTACTGGAGAAATGAATGGTTGATCTTCATACACATAGTACCGCGTCCGACGGAACTCTGGAGCCGGCAGAGCTGGTCAGAAAAGCCGTGGGTTGCGGAGTAAAAGCTCTTTCCTTGACGGATCACGATACGCTATCGGGCCTCAAGGAGGCTGCGGCACAAGCCTCTGAGCTGGGCCTGAAATTCATTCCGGGCATAGAGATCAGCGCTGATTTCAGTCCAGGGACCATGCACATGCTGGGTTACTATGTCGATGCCGATGACGCCGTACTGAAGCAGAAACTGTCGTGGCTCAGGGAGGGCCGGGACAGGAGAAACACCAACATCCTTCAGATGCTGGAAAAACTGGGCTATCCGCTGGAGATGAGGGAACTGAAAGAGTACGCAAAGGGTGAGAGCGTCGGACGGCCCCACATAGCCCGTGCCATGCTGGCAAGGGGTTATGTCGGCAGCGAGGAAGAGGCGTTCAACCGGTTTCTGGCCAAGGGAGGTCCGGCTTACGCCAACAAGGAGCGTATGAACCCGGCAAGAGCAATGGAACTGGTGGTCGGCGCAGGCGGTCTGCCCGTTCTTGCCCATCCCCTGACTCTGGATCTTAACAGCAGGGAACTGGCTGACCTTTTGGCTGAGCTCAAGGAGACAGGGCTTGCAGGGGTGGAGGCGTACTACTACAGCCACTCTGAAGAGGAGATGTTCCTGTACAAGTATCTTGCCGATGAGCTGGACCTGATCGTCACGGGCGGAACGGACTACCATGGACCGGGATTTAAAGGCATAGAGCTGGGCAGAGGGCTTGGCGGGATGAAGGTCCCCGATGAGGTTGTGGATCGCCTTGAAGGAGAGCACAGGGCGAGAAGTGGAAGTTGACATTAACTGAAATAGTGAATAAATATATAAGGTTGATGACTTTGCAAAAGTCATCAACGCGCCCATTGAGGGGTGCCCGGATCAATAACAAACGCGCCCGAGTGTGGGCGCCCGGATCGATGACATAAACCGTGAGTCATTGATCCGCGAGGGAAGCTAAAACCACGCTTTTCGCTTCCCGGGGAGAAAAAAGCCGCTCACGGACTTTTTGCGACCCTACGATAGCTTAAGGAGACAGATCATCATGCCTACGTACGAATACCAATGTGATAAATGCGGCCACCAGTTTGAGGTCTTTCAGAGGATCACCGATGATCCTGTTGAGGTCTGTTCGGAGTGCGGAGGTCACGTGAAGCGTCTTATCGCTGCCACGAACTTCATTCTCAAGGGCGCCGGTTGGCACAAGACGGACTACGCGGCACCCTCCACAGATGCGGATAACAAGCCCAAGGCGTGTGCTCCGGAGAATATGGGGCCTGCATGCGACG
>JBGMRC010000044.1:5037-9566 GCA_048061075.1 bacterium
CCGTCCTCGGGAGGAGAGTCATGAAATCGATCCAGAAGCTGCAAAACCACTACATCATATGCGGCTTCGGCAGGATGGGGAGCGTGATCTGCGAGGAACTCGCCGACAGAGAAGCCCCCTTTGTCGTTGTCGAATATGATCCGGATGCCATAGAGACCATCGAGCGTCAGGGCTACCTCTATGTCAAGGGTGACGCGACTCTGGATGATGTCCTTAAAGACGCGGGCATAGACAAGGCTTTGGGGCTGGTTTCGGTGGTTGCCGGCGATACGGAGAATGTGTTCATTGTTCTCACCGCAAGGGGCCTGAATCCCAAGCTGAATATTGTAGTGAGGTCCGCTACCGGTGAGTCCATACAGAAGCTGATCAGGGCCGGGGCGAACAAGGTCGTATCACCATATTACCTGGGCGGCTTCAGGATAGCCCAGGCTCTCCTGAGTCCTACAGTGATCGATTTTCTGGAAACCATTGTGCACGACAAGACTAAAGAACTTCGTCTCGATGAGGTCCTGATCTCCCCGAAGTCCAGGCTGGCGGGGGCTAGTCTGGCGACATCCGGCCTGCGTAAGGACCTTAACCTCATTATTCTGGCCATAAAAGAGGCTACCGGTGCTATGCGGTTCAATCCCTCTTATGAGACTGAGATCAAGAGCGGCGATACTCTCGTGGTAATGGGTCACACACCCAACCTGCAGTTGTTAGAGGAGATCGCCGAGGGCGCATGAATATCAAAAAACTCTTCGCCAGGGCGTCCCTGAAGAACCTGGATGAAGACCTCTCTTTTCTTGCTGAGAACGGCCTGCTCCCGGAGGTATATCTTCCAGGTGAAAACCTGGATTCCCTTTCCATATCAGACCTGGATTCCCTCGTGAAGCTTAAAGAAAGCGGCGGACAAGTCTCACTCCACGCGCCCTTCATGGACCTTTCCCCCGGCGGTCTGGATCCGAAGATCCTTGAAATTACAAAGTTGCGGTTCTCGCAGGTAAGGGAAGTGGTGAAAGCCATTGGCCCTGTTCACGTGATCTTCCATCCCGGATACGACAGGTGGCGTTTCGGCTGGGACTTCGATCTCTGGTTGACTAACTGTGTGTCGATCTGGAGCGATATTGTCCAGTGGGCTGACAAAATGGACACTGACGTGCTCATGGAAAACGTCTTCGACGTACGGCCGGATCACCTTCTGGAACTCAATAAACAGCTGGATAACAGGCTCAAATTCTGCTTCGACACAGGTCACTTTCTGCTGTTTTCAGAAGTCCCCCTGGAAGACTGGCTCACCTCCTTCGGCGAGAACCTGGCGGAGCTGCATCTCCACGACAATCGCGGGGATATTGATTCTCATCTTCCCCTGGGGGAGGGAATATTTGATTTCCAATCCCTCTTCTCATTCCTGAATGCCCATGACAGATCACCGCTTATAGTTATCGAACACCATTCCAGAGAAGAAACCTTGAGGTCTCTTGCGAACCTGCCCGGGATATACGAGGCTTCCACACGATGAGTGAAGTTCAGATCGATGACCTTCTCCACTTCGTGGAGAGACCCTCCCGGTACCTGGGACGGGAAATAAACTCCATCCACAAGGACAAGGAGGAAGTTACTCTTCGTGCGGCGATCGTATTTCCGGATCTGTATGAAGTAGGTATGTCCCACCTGGGTATCCATATTCTTTATGATATTGGAAACCGTCTGGAAGGTGTACAGACCGAGAGGGTCTTTCTGCCCCAGGATGACATGTTGGATCTGTTAAAGGAAAAATCACGTCCCCTTTTTACCCTGGAGAGCAAAACTCCTCTGCATGAATGCGACCTTGTGGGTTTTACTCTCCAATCCGAGTTAACCTATACGAACATCCTCACGATCCTGGATTCAGGGAAGATCCCACTGAGGGCGGAAGATCGCACCGAAGAAGCACCGTTGGTTCTGGGAGGGGGGCCGTGCGCCTTTAATCCGGAGCCTTTAACGGAATTCTTTGATCTGTTTTTTATTGGAGACGGTGAGGTGCAGTGGGCCCTCATATTGGAAGCACTCAAAACCCGGATAAGCGGGGCTTCCAGGCGAGAGAGAATTGAATCTCTAAAGGAGCTCTCGGGAATATATGATTATCGTGACTTCGAAATTGAATACAAAGATGATAATACCGTGAAGTCTGTTGTCCCGGTGACCGGCAGGGGAAAAGTGGTAAAAGCCCTTTGCGCGGACCTCGAAAACTTGTCCTTTCCCACATCACTTCTAGTTCCCTTCCTCCAGCCCGTTCACGACAGGATAACTCTGGAGGTTGCCCGCGGGTGCACCCGCGGCTGCCGGTTCTGCCACGCCGGCATGGTATACCGTCCTGTCAGGGAGAGGTCGGCCCGGACGATCATGGAGACTGCCAGGGACTCACTGAAGGCCACGGGATACGCGGATCTGTCCCTCACATCCCTCAGCATAGGAGATTATACTCACCTGGATGAGGTGCTTTTGGACCTGATGGACACGTATTGCGAGGACCGGATCTCGGTTTCACTTCCCTCCATGAGAGTGGGAGGCCTGACACCGGAGGTTGCAAGGCAGATCCAGAGGGTAAAGAAAACCGGTTTCACCATTGCTCCTGAAGCCGGGACCAGGAGGCTGAGGAAGGTAGTAAACAAGGATCTTTCGGAGGATGAAATAGTAGGTACGGCACGGTGGGTATTCGACCGGGGATGGGATTCGCTGAAGCTCTACTTCATGGTCGGCCTGCCAACCGAGTCCGATGAGGATCTTGATGGTATCGTGAACCTGGTAAAAAAGATGGCAGCCCTCGCCCCGGACAGAGGTCGGATTACTGTTAATATCTCTCCCTTCGTGCCCAAATCCCACACGCCGTTTCAGTGGGTGCCACAGGAATCTGAACCGGACATGAAGCAGAAGCTGGATTACCTGAGAGCAAAGCTGAAGGGGAAAAAGGTCCAGGTGAAATGGGGTAGAAGCGACCAGGCCTTACTGGAGGCTGTACTGGCAAGGGGCGATAGAAGGATTTCAAAGGTCATCCGGGCTGCATGGGAAATGGGGGCCAGGCAGGACGGATGGGATGAACATTTCCATTGGGATATATGGAGAAGGGCTTTCGATGAATGCGGGATCGATCCCGGGTTTTACGCGACACGGACAAGAAAATCGGACGAGATATTCTGCTGGGAACACATTTCGTGCGGGGTTACCAGGGAGTTCCTCCTGGATGAATACAGGAAAGGGCTCGCAGGGGAGGTTACTGAAGACTGCAGGGAGGTAGGCTGCTTTTCCTGCGGAGTGTGTACTCCTGAGCTTTCAGCTGCTATCCCGCCCCTGAGAGATGTGCCTGCTGAAGGAAATGACATCCAGCAGGAGACGCTGCCGGTTGAAGTTGCAAGAAGCATACGTCGGATAAGGGCGATATTTGAAAAAACCGGCTACATGCGCTTCCTTGGCCACCTGGAAATAATGAGGGCGTTTGAACGGGCCGCCAGGAGAGCTTCAGTTCCACTTGCCTTTACAGGGGGATTTTCTCCCAAGGCGAAGATCAATTTCGCCCTCTCAATGCCCCTTGGAGTGGCGGGCCTTGCGGAATGGATGGATATTGAGCTTCTTGAAAGCTGGCCTGCCAGGCGGCTCATGAATGAGATAAATAAATACCTGCCTGAGGGACTGAGAATTCTCAGGGCGTGGAAGGCTCCCCTTGAAGGACAGTCCCTGAACGTCAGGGTAAGGGCCATTGAGTATCTTGCGGTCCTCCCTGAACGTGACAACGATCTTCCGGAACGGATAAGAAGTATCATGGAAGCTGATAGTATAAAAATATCTCGGAAAAGGGGCGACAAAACCAGAACCGTCGAACTGAAAGACTATCTTCACAAAATGTGGTCAGATGACGGGAAGTCCGTATATTTTATGCTGTCTATTACCGACAAGGGCAGCGCAAAACCGCTGGAAGTGATCGAGACTCTATTGAGAGAGCCGATCGTTCCCGGTGAGGCATTCAGCCTCACCAGGACGAAATTGTTTTTTTACACCATGGAGGACAAGTCAGGCGGGCGACCGGGGCTTAGTCGGATATTTGATTAATCAGTCCAAAATCCAAGATCATAATGAGTGATTGGTGATTAGTAATTGGTGATTAGTGAAAAAGAACCAATCTAATTTCGAATGCTCTAATGTTCTAAACCCAATTTCGAATCTCGACTCTCGATTTTCCACCTGACCTTGTCAGAAAAACAAAACCCCCCAAACAAGTGCAAGAATGTAACTGTAAAATAAGTATTATTTTCATACAATTTTACCGGAAGTTTTTTACTTTTTTCGGAAAACCTGATAAATATTAAAGGATTATGATAAAATGACAAAATGCGAAGTACGTTACCAGGTTCTACAACAATTCCATGTGAGTGAACAGTATTTATCCAAAAAGGAAGATAACGCGTCATGAGCGCTAAAATAATTAAAAATTCCATCAGTGAGGTTAGCGGAAAATGGATTCAGAAATCGTTATTAACGCCAACCCCTTCGAAACCCGGGTTGCCCTGCTGGAG
>JBGMRC010000045.1:0-3047 GCA_048061075.1 bacterium
TAGTTTCTAATTTCTGGTTTCTAGTCAGTTTTGATGTATCCAATACTAGAAACTAGAAACCAGAAGCTAGAAACTCGTTATATTACGGTTCGATAATCTTCGTACCTTCAGGTATATCCCATTCGAACAGATCATCCGGAAACTTGACACCGGTCCTGATATCCGAAAATTCGATCGTGGTGAGATTGCCCAGCCGGTGGTGGATACGGATCCTCTCCAGCAGTCCAGTCTGGGTCGATATAAGGATGCCGATCCGCTCATAGGAGGTCTTCTCGTCAATGGGAAAGAGATCCAGAGAGTATTTTCCTTCATGAATATCACTCCCGGGATAGACTCTAAATTGCTCCTCCAGGCTTTCAAGACCTCTCATGAAGGTCATGGGGCCTATCCTCATCTCCTGAAGGGACATCTCCCGGCGTACTACCTGGTTCCTGCCGGGAGTGTAGATCCAGACAAGATTGTCGTTGATCACAACCCGGTGGGGCCTTTTGCCCTTATAGTCCCACCTCATCTTTCCGGGAGGCATAAAGGACATTCGCCCCTCTTCACTGGTGCTCACTCCCACACCGGGTCTTTCCTCGGACTGGATGAACCTTGCCCTCAGACTGGTTACGGACCTGTAGGTTGATTCAAGCAGATCAAGGGCGGTACGGACTTCGTCTTCCTTGCCGAGCCCCCTGGCCGGAGATATCAGAAAAAACAGGACAAAGACGGCGAGAAAAAACCGCTTCATTCGATCTCTATCCTCTTCAGAACAGGCCTTGCCTTGGCGCCGTCGGGGGGACCGACAATGCCCTCGGATTCCATCTTCTCCACCATTCTGGCAGCGCGGTTGTAACCCACCTTGAACCTGCGCTGGATCATGGAGGCGGAAGCGTATCCCCTTTCGAATACAAACTTGAGGACTTCATCGTACTTCTCATCCGCCTCGTGTTCCTCAGCGGTACTTGCGCTGGTTTCGTAATCGAAAACATCATCCCTGTATTCCGGCCTCGCCTGAGCCCTGAGGAAACGCACTGTCCTTGCCACTTCCTCTTCGCTGACAAAAGACCCGTGTACGCGGACCAACCGCGAGACTCCGGACTGCACAAAAAGCATGTCACCGCTTCCCAGGAGTTGCTCCGCTCCGTTCTGATCGAGGATAACCCTGGAATTAGCCTTATCAAATACCTTGAACGCCATCCGGCCTGTAATATTGGTCTTTATATTTCCGGAAATGATATCAACGGAGGGCCTCTGGGTACCAATTATGAGGTGTATACCAGCCGCCCTTGCCATCTGGCCCAGTCTGGCAATGGTCTCCTCCACTTCCCGCGGGGCTGTCATCATGAGATCTGCGAGCTCATCGATCACTATAACGATGTGTGCCAGGTGGGGATCGTCGTGTTCCGGCGGCTCCTTTGCCTTGGCCACCTTCCTGTTGTATCCGTTTATGTCTCTGACCTTGTGTGACGCAAGGAGCTGAAATCTCCGTTCCATCTCTACTACTACCCACCTCAGGGCAGCCGCGGCCTTTTTAGGTTCCATCACCACTGGCGCCAGAAGGTGCGGGATACCTTCGTAGGGCGACAGCTCCAGCATCTTGGTGTCCACCATGAGGAAACGGACCTCTTCCGGCGTCAGGTTGTAGATCATGCTCAGTATCATGGAGTTTATGGCAACGCTCTTACCGGTTCCCGTTGCCCCCGCCACCAGCAGGTGAGGCATCCCGCCCAACTCGGCTATGAAAGGATCTCCAGAGGGGTCTTTGCCAATGGCGAGCTTGAGCATCCCCCTTGCCATTTTGAATTCTCTCGAGAAAAGGACCTCGCGCAATACAACGAGCTCCGGCCCCTTGTTGGGGACCTCTATCCCCACTACCGATTTGCCTGGAACGTGCCTCACGACCCGAACGGAGACACCACCCATGGCCAGGGAAAGATCATCCTCGAGCTTGGTGATGGCAGAAAGCTTTGTCCCGGGAGCAGGCTCGTACTCGAAGATCGTGATCACTGGGCCGGGGTTCACTGCCGTCACCTGGCCCTGAACACCATAATCCTTCAGTTTTTTTTCCAGGATCTGCGAACGCTTGATCTGGTCCTTTTCGCTGATAGCTCCGGAGCCCATCTCAGGTGGATTCAGAAGCTCCATCGGCGGCAGTGTAAAGTCTCCCCTGGGCCTGGGCAGGGCGGCGAATTCCTCCTGGGTCGGTTCCGGCGGTTTTTTCTTCACTATCCTCTCGGTCTTCCTGACTACCAGAGGCTGTTTCTTTTTAACCTGCGTCTCCTTGACCTTCGACACCGCCCGGTGGCGGCGTGTGCGTTCCTTCCGAATCGTTATCAACCGGCCAATACCTCCGAAGACTCCCGCCACTCCCTTTCCGGCTGTCTTCATCGATACGTTAGTGATCATAACAGCCGATATGAAGATCATGGTAAAGGTGAGGATATACGCGCCTGGTACATTCAGGAAACGGACCATAAGACTGGACAGGAGGTTCCCGAGGATCCCGCCGGCCCCCCGGCCCGCAGCTCCTACCACAACGGTTTCACCTATCCTGAGCTGCAGCAGGATGCAGATGGATATCAGGAACAACAGACCGCCGCTCCCCCTCAGTAACCACCCACTCCATTTTGGACCAAGGAAACGGGTGATACCCAGGAAAAAGAGGAGGACCGGTATGAGAAAGCCTCCCCAGCCAAATAGCTGAAGGAGGAAATCGGACAGGTAGGCGCCCACAACGCCGCCCATGTTGCTGACTGCGCCACCGGCCCCGGTGCTGTTTAATGAGACATCCTGGGGGGAGTAAGATACCAGGGAAATAAGAAAGTAGAATCCCGCTGCCGTGAGGAGTATACCTGTTATTTCCCTGAAGCGGGAGTGTAGTGGTTGAGCTGTCTTTTTTTTCTTTTTTGGAGTGGTTTTTGCCAAATTCAAGCCTCGTATTATCGCCTGCTTATAAATACTATCGGGTTGAACGTTAAAAGTTTAAAGTTAAAAGTTCAAAGAAATCACTCTACTTACAGAACCAGAATTCGACCAATAATGAACAACCTTCAACCTTCAAC
>JBGMRC010000045.1:3147-7276 GCA_048061075.1 bacterium
ATCCTGATCTCCTCTTTCAGGTCATCACGGTTGACCCTGAGAGATCTCGCGGTCTCCAGTATCCCTATTACTTCTTTAACGGCATTCTCTTCCAGGCCCTCTGCTGACTCTTCGGAGATAACACCGACACTGTGAATCATAGGCCGGAATGAAGACCTGCTATCCCTGTCCAAACCGGCCACGACAACCACCAGGCCCTCTCTTGCAAGTCTTCTCCTGTCCCTCAACAGTTCATCATCCAGGTCTCCGACTGTGTCTCCATCTACGAGAAGGCGGCCTGCTGTCACCGGCCTGGCCAGGGCAGCGCCCCTATCGGAGAGTTCGAGGACGTTTCCGGGTTCAAGGATAAATATATTGTCCACCCCGACACCGGCCTCCCGGGCCAGATTAGCGTTGGCCGTCAGCTGAGGGTACTCGCCGTGCAGGGGAATGAAATACTCCGGCCTTGCTGCCTCGATAACGGTTTTTATCTCATCTCCCGTACTGTGACCGGAAACATGGACCATTGCCGAGTCCTCCGTAAACACAACTACTCCCCTGCGGAAGAGCTCGTTAACTATCTGTCCCACCGACAGCTCATTCCCGGGTATGATCCTCGATGAGAAGATCACTGTGTCGCCCTTTGTAATACTGATCCTGCGGTGTTCATCGCGGACTATTCGACTGAGGGCAGCGAGGGGTTCTCCCTGGGTCCCTGTGGTCAGGAAAACAGAATCACCCTGTTCTTTTTCGTCAAGATCCTCTATCTGCCTGACTGTCCCTGGCGGATATACAAGGTAACCGAGCTGCTGTGCCAGGGTGCAGTTCTGAATCATACGCCTGCCTTCCATTACGACTTTTCTGCCAAGCCTGTGAGCCGCGGCAAGGACCATCTGGACCCGATGAATGTGGGAGGCGAAAGTCGCGATAAATACCCGGCCCGGAGCCTGGAAAATTATCTCCTCCAGGACCTTTCCCACCTCCTGCTCGGGTGGAAGGAACCCCTGCCTGTCGGAGCTTGTGCTGTCTGCCAGGAGTACAAGGATGCCGCTGTCTCCCAGTTCCCTGATACGGTCAAGGTCTGTTTTGTGGCCGTCTAAGGGCTCCGTTTCCATCCTGAAGTCTCCGGTGTGCAACACTGTTCCCAATGGGGTAGTGATGGACAGGGCCGCGCAATCAGGAATGCTGTGGCTTACTCTGACGGTTTCTACGGAAAATGGACCGCACTTTACAGTGCTGCCAAAGAGCAGCTGAACGAAATCCGGCTCTGCCTGATCCACATTCAGATAGTTGTCAATGATCCTTGCCCGTGCCAGCGCGATAGTAAAAGCAGTACCGTAGACCGGCACATCGAGATATCGGATCAGGTATGGAAGGGCGGCAATGTGATCGTCGTGACCGTGGGTCAGGAAAACTGCTCTCACTTTCTGACTGTTCTCGATCACGTAGGAAAAATCTGGAAGTATCTGGTCCACTCCGGGCAGGTTTCCCTGGGGTATTTTGATGCCGGCGTCTACCACTATCATAT
The DNA here is from genome assembly GCA_048061075.1 of bacterium. Classification (GTDB taxonomy): domain Bacteria; phylum BMS3Abin14; class BMS3Abin14; order BMS3Abin14; family BMS3Abin14; genus SZUA-178. Next base: position 4,655 of record JBGMRC010000045.1, read on the forward strand.
CGTCACCGAACTCCACTACCATGGAGTTCATCCCGAATGTACCGACACCACCAATGGGAATGATACGAAGAACAGGACTATCCGTCCCCAAACTAATGCCCTCCCTTCACGACATCCAGGACCCGATCGGAAAGCTCGGCGAACTGGGAGACTTCCAGGCCTTCGGCCCGTATTGTGTGGAGGATCTCCATCTCCTTCAGGATCGCAGACAAATCCTCTTTTCTCAGGCCATCGATCCCTGAACTCAGGCTGTTTACCAGAGTCTTTCGCCTCTTTCCAAATGATGCGCGTATCACCTTCATTGCGAAATTCCAGTCTGTGAGGGGAAAGAGCGAATCAGGTGACAGGTCCCATCTCATCAACGCTGAATCGACCTTGGGAGGCGGCAGGAAGACATCAGGGGGGATCTTTCTGACAAGCTTCGGCCGGCCGAAGAGCTGAGTGGTAACTGCCAGTATCCCGTACTCCTTCGTACCGGGATGGGCCGTCAGGCGCCGGCCCACTTCCCACTGCATGAGGAAAACAGCTCTCAGTATGCGACTCCTGTGCTCCAGGACCCTGAATATCACCTGAGTGGAAACAGAATAAGGCAGGTTTCCCATCAGTATCGTTCTCCTGCCGGACACAAGGAGCTCATCCCACGGTACCTTGAGTATATCCCCCCTGACGAGCCTGAAGGTCCTCACGCCCGAGAATTCGTCTTCAAGCCTGTCAGCCAGGGAACGATCTATCTCAACCCCGATCACCGAAGCCCCCGTTTCAAGGATCGCTTCAGTCAACTTCCCGGTTCCCACACCTACCTCCAGCACGGTGTCACCGGGGGTGAGATCGGCTGAATTGACTATCAGGGCAAGGAGGTTCCTGTCGTGGAGGAAGTGCTGACCGAAGGGAGGTTTGATCTGACTCATATGATTGACATTTGCCGTTTCATGAGCATATAACACGTTCCATGTTCAGGAAGTCCCGCTTTCATGAGCGTTTATACCTCACCGCTGCCACTCTGGCAATACTGGCGCTGTTTACCGGGTGTGTGAATGTTGCCGTGCTGCCCTCTCAGCAAGCTCCCAAACCAGCCAAAGTCCCGGCATATCCACTCAGCGCCGATCAGGAACGGGAGCAGCTCATGGCCTACCAGGAGGCGGTGAGGTTATTTCGGGAAGAGGGTAAGGCTAAACAGGCCTTTGAAATGCTCAAAGCATTCGGCCGGATGCATCCTGAAAGCCCATATGCAGATGATGCTCTCCTGGAATTGTCCCGTATCCAAACGCACCTCGGTAAGGGGAAAAAAGCTGTTTCAACCCTGAGGAACCTGCTTCAAAAATTTCCATCCAGTCCCCTTCGGAAGAGGGCCTTCATCGAGCTTGGGACGATCCTCTCTGACCAGGGCAAATACAGGAACAGCAATGAGGCTCTGGAAAGCATAATGTCACTGGATCCCTTACCTGAGGAGAAATTCGAAGTTCTCCGGCTGAAATCGCAGAACCTCGCAAAAATGGGAAATCGAGTCGAGGCTGTATGGACAGCCATTGGAGCTTACCGCTGGGCCGAAACAGGTATTATCCGTGAAAAAGCCCGCCTGGCTGTTATCGAGGCTGCTGAAACCCTTAAGGACAGGGAGTTAGAAGAGATTCTCGCAAACTCCGACGGAAGCGCTCCCCTTGGGGTAGTAGCCATGACCAGTGTCGAGAGGGCAATTGCCGAAGGATTTTATGATGAGGCCATGAACGAACTAATGGGCCTTTTAATCGACTATCCCGATCAGGTTTCCCGGATTCGTATTGATACCGCCTTTGTCCTGCTAAAAAGCAGGCTTCTTGTGAAGAGCAACACTGTAGGCGCAATTCTGCCACTATCCGGCCGATATGCAGTATATGGGGAAAAAGCCCTGCAGGGGATACAGGCGGCCTTTGGAATTCTTTCGCCCCTCTCAGACACCAATTCCGAACTGGCCTTCAATCTGATTGTAAAGGATTCAGGCGCTGACCCTTTAAAGGCTTCACAGGCAGTCCGGGACCTTTCTGAAACGGAACAGGTCCTTGCCATAATCGGCCCTCTTTTTTCAAGGACCACAAGGGCGGCTGCTGAGGCAGCAGTAGAGTTGGGAACACCGCTGATATCCCTATCGGCAGATCCCGCCATTCCTGAGATGGGAGACAATATTTTCAGGCGCAGCCTTACCGATTCCCAGCAGGTAAAGGCGCTCGCTGAACTCGTTTACAGCCGCCTTGCCATGAGACGCTTCGCTTTCCTCTATCCGGATAATGCCTACGGGAGGGGGCTTATGAACCTTTTCTGGGATGAACTGGACAAGAGGGGCGCCGTGGTGGTCGCGGCAGAGAGTTTTCCGCCGGAGCAGACGGACTTCGGCCCGCAGATACGTGCCATAGTGGGACTCAACAGGCCCCTCACGGAAGATCAGCTTATCCTGAAGGAAGCAGGTCAGAAGATCGAGCTGAAGCCGATAATCGATTTTGACGCGCTTTTTATCCCCGCCGATTTCCAGACCGTCGGCCTGCTGGCCCCGCAACTGGCCTTTTACGATGTTACGGAAGCGCTAGTCCTGGGAGCTGACGGCTGGAACAGCCCATGGGTCGTTGAATTAGGGGAGCACTACGTTGAAGG
>JBGMRC010000045.1:7376-9328 GCA_048061075.1 bacterium
CGCCAAACCGACAGTATCCATACTAGCAACACATTGACCACCATCCATTACGGAGTTAGACTTTAAATACAGAGATCCGGATCCGATCGTCACCACAAACTTTACCTGCTTTTTTTCTAACGAGTGTCCAGGAGGCTGATCATGAAAGAGAAAGCCATACTTCAGATGGTGGAGGAGGCACGGGACAGCGCCTCTACCAAAAAAAGTTTTGCCCGGGATCTGTTCATGGGTAAGCTGGCTCTATCGACAATCTTCCCCTTCCCGGCCCAACCAGAAAAAGACAAGAAAGACGGTGACGCCATTTTGGAGAAGGTCCGAGAATTTCTGAAGGCCATGGTAGACCCGGACCTCATCGATCGGGAGAGTAAAATACCGAAAAGCGTGATCTCCGGCCTGCGGAACCTCGGACTGTTCGGCATGAAGGTGCCGGTCCAATACGGAGGACTCGGATTTACCCAGACGAACTATAATCGTGTGATCCACCTGATAGCGTCTCACTGCTCGTCAACTGCTGTTCTGCTCTCGGCACACCAGAGCATAGGCGTCGGTCAACCCCTCCTTCACTTCGGAACCGAGGAACAAAAACGCCTGTTTCTCCCGCGTGTTGCCGGAGGAGCCATTTCCGCGTTCGCGCTTACCGAGCCCACCGTCGGCTCTGACCCTTCCCGGATGAAAACCACCGCAGCCTTAACAGAAGACAGCAGCGCTTACATCATCAACGGAGAGAAGCTCTGGATCAGCAACGGCCCGGAGGCCGAGATCATGATCCTTATGGCCAGAACATCTGCCGAAGAATCTGACCATCCTTCGATATCCGCTTTCATCGTCGAAGGGAATACACCCGGTATCTCATCACAGCCCTGCCACTTCATGGGCTTAAGGGGTCTGAGTAACGGGCTTTTGAAGTTTAACGATGTAAAAATCCCGGCCGGTAATCTACTCGGCGAAGAGGGAAAGGGCCTAAAGATCGCCCTGACAACATTAAACACCGGCCGCCTTACTATCCCCGCCGCCTCAGCCGCGGCGGCCAAACAGTGCCTTGCCATCCTGAGGCCATGGATCAATGAAAGGAAACAATGGGGTAAGAGTATCGGCAGGCATGAAGCTGTCGCGAGTCGCGTATCGGCCATCGCGGCCTACACTTATGCATTAGAAGCGATCACAGGTCTGACCTCGGCCATGGCAGACTCTGGTGATTTTGACCTCCGCCTGGAAGCTGCCATGGCTAAGCTTTATTCTTCAGAGGTCCTCTGGAAGATCGCCAACGACACTCTGCAGACCCGCGGAGGCCGCGGCTACGAAACAGCAGATTCACTGGAAGCTCGCGGAGAACTGCCTGTACCTGTCGAGAGGATTCTTCGCGATGCCAGGATAAACCTCATTATCGAGGGGACAAGCGATATCATGCGCCTGTTCATCGCAAGGGAAGCGCTAGACCCTCACCTGAGAGCAACAGGGATGAAACCCGGTGCAGACGGCGGTGTTTCCTTTACTACGGCGGCAAAATTTTACCCCGGCTGGTATATGGGCCTGTATTTTCCAAGAAGGCGGGTCCGGCGGAAAAAAATACCGGGACCACTTGGGAAACACCTCGTATATATTGAGAGGGAAACCAGGAAGCTCGCCCGTCTCATATTTCATTCCATAGTCAAAAACAGGCAAAAACTCCAGGACAGGCAGCTGACCCTCGCCAGGTTCGTTGATATCGGCACGCGGCTTTTTGTCATGTCGACCGTAATATCGAAGGCAGCGGCGGACCATGCCGGAGACTCCGCTGAATCGGGGTTTGTGGAACTTGCCGACCTGTTGTGCCTGCTTGAGCGGCAGGAAATAGAATCTTCAAAACGCAACCTGCATAAAAACGCGGATAAGGCCGGATATAGTGTCGCCATGGACATTATGGACGGACGCTTCTCATGGCTCGAGGAAGGCATTGTTTCAACCTGGCAGAC
>JBGMRC010000046.1:0-6057 GCA_048061075.1 bacterium
CTTAACGAAGAGGGTGTAGAGTTTATCAAAATCCCCATGCGGAAATTGCAAAGCTAGCAAAGGTTGAAGGTTGAAAGTTGAAAGTTGCGAGCAAAAAATAAATTTTCATAAACTAAAAACCTTAAACATTAAACTAACAACTGACCATGGAATAAAAAGAGGCTGCCAGTGCAGCCTCTTTTTTTCCATGGTGGGCGATACTGGATTTGAACCAGTGACTTCTGCCGTGTGAAGGCAGCACTCTCCCACTGAGTTAATCGCCCTGAAAACAAATCATATGCGTATTATGAATTAATTCACTAAAATTGAACTTTCAACTTTTAACTTTCAACTGAAACAGGGCGGTTATATAACCGCCCTGTTTCAGAAAGACCTACCAACTGTAGCAGAGGTCAGTTTCCCGTGAACTACGCCTCTGGTTCCTATGAGCCTGTCGGCCAGTTTCCTTATCTCCGAACTCTTTCCCTTGGCTACTATTACTTCGAGACAAAGATGATGGTCAAGGTGTACGTGCAGGGCAGAAACTATCGCATCCCCCATTTCATGCTGGATATGGGTTAATGCTTCTGCGACCTCCCGAATGTGATGATCGTAGACAAGGGTGACAGTGCCGATGGTCTCCTCGTCCGACTCCCACTCCCGCTCGACAATATAATCTCTTATCAGGTCCCTCAAGGCTTCAGAACGGTTAGCGTAACCGCTCTTGTCGATAAGTGAATCGAAACTGGCCAGGAGGCTGTGCGGTATGGATACTCCGAACCGTGTTAAATTTTCGCTCAAATCGGATATTCCAGTGTTTTTCAAATAAAACAGAATTAAGAGACCTTTGCCTTTGGGGGCCTTCCTCTGCGCTTTGGAGCCTCTGTTGTTGCTTTTGGCGGCCTTCCTCTGCGCTTCGGAGCCTCAGCCTTGGCCTTGGGGGGTCTTCCTCTGCGTTTAGACACTTCAGCCTTGGGCTTCGGCGGCCGTCCTCTCTTTTTTGGAATTGCCTTACCATCGTTACTGAAGGACTTCAGTTCACGTTTCAGTGACCCTATTCTCTTGTCCACTTCCGCTATATGCGTCACGACCTCGGCGATGTCTTCCTGCCCTTTTTCCGTTGGCTTTTTGTAGTTCTTGTAAAAATTTTCGCCCAGGTCCTCGAACAGGTCTTTTCTCTGACGCTTGAGAGATCCAATCTCAATTTTTACCTGTGCCAGCTTGGTAACCCTGTCCGCTTCACCCTTTCCCTTCTTATATACATCTACGAGTTTTTTCCTGGCGTCATCCAGAACGTGTTTAATTTTATCCATATCTTCTTGTTCCACGATATTCTCCTTTCTTAAGATAAATTAATTGGTAATATAATTAATTATACACAAATATAAAAAAATACTTCAACTTTTTAAAAATTCTCTATTTTTTTATTTTATCATGCGCCGACGGTCTCGTCTTATGAATTTCGCACAGCTCCAACCGCCTGTAAAATAATGGAATGTTTTGTTTCAATGAAAAAACGATGCCGAAAAATGAGGGGAGATATGAGTAATTACCGATTAAATATTTATCATAATATTAATAAAATATTTTCTGTAACTGCCATCAGGTCAGAAGGTTAAACCCATAATAAAAAAACCAGAAACCCAGGATTATCAGGATAAGCGAACAGACGGTCATCAGTGCTCTGTAGAATTTTGATCCGGCGATCTCAACTCCTCTGGAAGCCGCCGTTGAGACAAGCGTATACCAGGCAAGGTCCCCCGAAATATGTCCGGCGAAAAAGACCGCTATACCGACAAGCCCACTTTTAGCTGCCACTGTGAGATAGGCCAGGCCTACCGTAGCCCACCACAGAGTCCAGTACGGGTTCGAAACACTCATGACGGCTCCGAGAAAAACCGCCCTGTCACTTCCCCTCCTTTCACTCCTGCCGAATTTTTCAAACCTCTTGGTGCGAACTGTATCCACCATACCCTTGCCCATCCAGACAAGTATCAATCCGCCAGCGAGGCCCACCCATCCCTGAAAGCCCCTGGCCTGAAGGATCTGACCTGCTCCCAGAAATATCAGGGAGATCAGGCCGAGCTCCAGGAGACCGTGTCCCACGATGGCCATTGGACCGAATTTCCATCCGTAACTGGGGGAGTGGCCGAGGGTTACAGCAAGGAGGGGCCCCGGCATAAGCGCCCCTGAAAGGGCCACAATAAATGCTGTAATGAAAAGCGTGATCAAGCTCATTTGATCATCTCCCAAAAAATTGGTGGCATTTCGTGTCTTTCAATCTTAAAGCCGGGCTTTTGGGTGTAATCACTCGCCTGCGCGTGGGGCTAGCTCCGCTTCGTGATTCACCAAAACCCCGGCTTGATATATATTTTTCCATCAAGGGTTCCTGTAAAAGGCCCTGAAGCGAAACCAAAAGAGCTATGGTGTTAGGCCGACTTGTCCGCCGTAGCCTTGGCGAAGGCGGAAGCCGAAGGGGCTTTTACAGAAACCCTTTTAATGAATATTTACATCAACTAATTGGTAGACGATCAAGCTTATTCGTGGGAGCCTCCTGCCCTGAGGCTTTTCAGGGTTCTGATCTGGGGCCCGTAACGACCCCCTGCCCCTGTATGGGGCGGCGTCTCCAGGATTCCGGGATGTTGTGTGAACCTCGCGTCCTGCAATAGACGGGCAAAGGGCAAGAGGCCCAGGATCCCTTCCCCGATTCTGGCATGCCTGTCAACCCGGGACCCGAGAGGTTTTAAAGTGTCGTTCAGGTGGAAGACCTTTATCAGTTCAACTCCTGCTTCTGAATCAAACCTGGCAAATACGTTTTCTGAACCTTCCTCTCCGGAGATATCATACCCGGCAGCAAAGGCGTGTGCCGTATCAAAGCAGTACGCTACCCTGTTACTGTACATAACACGCTCCTTTATCTTCGAGAGCTCATCAAAGCTCCCGCCGAGGGTGTGCCCGGAACCGGCCGTGTTCTCAAGGAGCAGCAGTGGTCCTTCCTTTACCGAATCAAACAGTTCGTCGAGTAGAGCGGCCACACGCGCGATTCCCCCGGAAGCACCGGACCCCCTGTGGGAACCGGGATGAATGACAAGATAGTCGACTCCCAGTTCAGCGCACCGCATGTATTCGGAAAGGAGGGCGTTTCCGGATCTCTGGTGGAGAGCGGCATCAGGTGTAGCGGGATTTATCAGGTACGCACCGTGTACGACTACCGACTCAAGCCCCGTACGTACGATCCCCTTCCGGAAGGCCGAGATACTCTCCCCTGTCAGCGGAGCCGTGTTCCACCTGGAGGGTGGGCCGGTGAAGATCTGTATCACTTCGCACCCGTCCTCGACGGCTCTGTCCGGTGAGAGCTCTATTCCCCCTGCTATGGATTCATGGGCGCCTATCAACATTTAAATCGAGTTCCTAGTTTCCAGTTTCTTGTTTCTAGTAAACCAACAACTGACAACCAACAACTATCAACCAGGTTAATCCAATTTCCAATTTCTAATCTCCAATTTCAGTTCATCTCCCAATCAGTTGGTGGTCAATACATAATAAACGGGTTCCGGTAAAAGCCCCTTCGCCTTCGCAACCCCCTTGAGCTTCGCTTCAGGGCTTATACTGATACCATGGCCGAAACCCTGGATAGCTAAATTATATCAAGCCGGGGTTTTGGTGAATCACGTAGCGGAGCTAAAAGGGGGTTGCGCAGCCGGGTGATTACACCCAAAAACCCGGCATTATGAATATATCTTACTTATATCCCACCAACTAAATTGGAGATGAACCCTAATTTCTAATGCTCTAATGTTCTACGACGGCATTTGAAATCGCCATTATCAGACCATATTCAAACCTATGTCAAACAAAGAGTATGCCCGGAAGTTAGAAAAGAAATACTGGAGAGAACCGCGCCACCGAGGTTATCGCTATAAAGAGGGTGATAAATATCAGATCAACAGACCTTATCCGATAGCTTTCCGGGAGTGTGTATGTGCCGTCAAATCCTCTGGAAAGCATCGCCGCGAAAATTCTTTCGCCCCTCTCAAAACTCCGCAGGAAAAGCGTTCCGACCATGTTACCGACAACACCTGCGTGCCAGAGCCACCTACCCCCGAACATCCGCGAATCCCTGGCTCTCTTCATTCTCATAGCCTCATCGACAAGGACAAAAATATATCTGTACGTAAACCCAAGCAGCACTATGAAGACCTGTGGGAACCGAAGACTCAAGAGGGACTGAAGCAGTCTGGGAAAGGACGTTGTTGAAGAAAGAAGTATGATCGTCACGACTCCAATGTAGCCTTTCGCCATGACATTCCAGAAAGTCAAAAGGCCTCTGTAAGAAATACTGATCGAAGAAACACCGAGGCTGATGGAGCCGCCCATGTGATCGGGCATGAAGGGCAGAAAGATACTGACCATGAGTACAAAGGGAACAACAACGAGGGATCGTTTCAGCACGTATGAAACGGGAACCCCGGACAGGAACACCAACAGGAAGATTAACAGAAAATAGATAGCGAAGGACAGGAAGGCAGTTGCAGGCGTACTGACAACAAGCAACATGAATGTTATTACCGCAACCACCTTGATCCTGGGATCCAGAGAATGGACCGGACTGTGCAGATCGCTGTATTTATCGAGAAAACCGTGCTCCATCCTGTGTCCTTAATCGATACGATCTTCTGTGACGCGATGGGCCTGCCTGAGCTTCCCAAGAGCCAGGGCAATACCCGTACCAGCAATAAATACGAATATTGTACCAATTGCCCCGGCAATTGCCCGTGCCGCCCATTTCGACCTTATTCCACCGACTTCGTAACCCGGAGCGAAAACCCTGTACCAGGCGGCGGGTTCTTCCCCGGTGATCTTCCGGAAGCCTAATTCCCCTGCCACCTTTTCCAGGCCGTCGGGAGAGCTGGACATGAAGGGCGAGGCAAAAGTCGCGAGTGCAACAGTTACCAGTAAGGCCGCGAATACAAACTTAAAGTTCTTTCTTTTCCGGTCGGTCAATCTCGCTATATCCTTCTTGCGTGGGTCACAAGATCTCTTCTGGAGGCAAGGAGTGTGCCCAGAATCGCCACTGTAATCAGGGCTTCTCCGACCCCGATAATAGCGTGGATACCTGCCATCGCCGGAAGTACAACTACAAGCGGGCTGGTTCCTGAAACGGCCAGTTCCAGCGCAACCATCGAAGCTCCGCTAACGACGGAAAGCCATGACGCTACCGCGGCAGACACCATGATGGATCCCTTTTTTGGCGGTAAGAGTTTGACCAGCCAGCTATATGTAAAATAGGCAACAAGGACTGAAACGATTCCCATGTTGAAGATATTACTTCCCAGCGCTGTGATACCGCCGTCCGCGAAGCCCAATGCCTGGATCAGGAGGACAAGGGCCATAACGAGGCTGGCGGCCCATGGTCCGAGGATGATCGAAGTAAAGGCTGCGCCGAGAAAATGTCCACTCGTACCCGCAGCGACAGGGAAGTTAAGCATCTGAGCCGCGAAGATAAAGGCGGCGGTAACCCCTATAAGGGGTACCTGCTTTTCGTCCATATCACGCTTCAGCCTGCGGGACGCATATCCGCAGAATCCGACAGAGATGGCCAGAGCCACCCCGTTAACAGAGCCATTTACAAATCCATCGGGGATGTGCATATTACGTGAAGAGTCCTTTCTGCACGTTGTGTTACTAACTTGGCAAATGTTAACACGACATGGCAATTAGTCAACGATTTATAACACGCAATGACCACTCTGCCCGCCAAGACAAGGGAATACTCAAGGAAATACTTATGAAGATAAGGGCTGTTTTTTTCGATCTTGGAGGAGTCTACTACAGCGAGGGTTTCCGCGAGGGCATGTTCGTAATCGCCCGCAGGTTCGGGCTGGATGAGGAAGACTTTTATTCAACAGCAGCAAAACTAGTATTCTCCAGCGGCTACGTGTGCGGCATCGTACCCGAGAGGACCTACTGGGAGGAGCTGGCCACTGCAGCCGGGATTCAAGAGCCGCTGTTCGGGTACAGATCGGAGATCCTGAAAGCCTTTATCCCACAGAAAGGGATGCCTGAACTGGTCAGGAG
>JBGMRC010000046.1:6157-9088 GCA_048061075.1 bacterium
CGGAGATCCTGAAAGCCTTTATCCCACAGAAAGGGATGCCTGAACTGGTCAGGAGACTACTTAGTGAGGCACAGGTGGCCTTGCTTACGGATCAGACCAACTGGCTCTACGAGCTGGATGAGAGGGACGACCTGTTTGCACAGTTCGACGAGGTGATCTCTTCGTATGAGGAGGGCTTCAGTAAAAGGGACCTGGAGATTTTCAGGATCGCCTGCGAGCGCTGCAATATTCTTCCTGCGGAAGGAATATTTTTCGACGACAACCCCGAAAATGTCCGCAGGGCCACTGAGTTCGGCCTGACAGCGCACATTTTCGAACAGGCCAGGATGACAGAGGATATACTTATTTCAGATGGAGTGATCGGGATCGCGAACGTGGGTTCAGAATAAACTGAACCTGAACGGGCGCCGGAAGCGCCCGTTATGTACGAATGGTGCGAAAGGGGGGAGTCGAACCCCCACGGAGTTACCTCCACTGAGTCCTGAACCCAGCGCGTCTACCTGTTCCGCCACTTTCGCATATATCCACTGAACAAGTCTGCTGTTGGCCCTTTTCTTGCTTACAGTAACATACAGACCCTTGATCAGACAGAAGACAAATACACAGGGAGAAATTCATTGTCAAGTATGTACTCGAAAAAACGATCACAAAAAAGAAGAAAAGGATCCGAAGATTACAGAGAACTCACCCTCAGATATCTCGGGCGAAGGTCAACCAGGCCCCTGTTGGCCAGGGAATTGACTTCTGCCCTGAGAATCCCGAAAGAGGAGAGGCGCAAGTTTTCCAGGATCCTTTCATCACTGGTTCAAACCGGGGACATCATCAGGATAAAGGGACAAAGATACGCTCTCCCGTCAAAGATCCAGCTCATCACCGGCAAGCTGAAGATTAACACCGAAGGCGTTGGGATCCTCATCCCGGATGATGGTTCCAGGCGGATAGCCATCAGTCCGGCCCGGATGAAGGGCGCCATGGACGGTGACAGGATTGTCGTCAGACATGAGCGGCACTATTTCAGAGGCAAACCCTCGGGTTCGGTAGTAAGAATAGTCGAACGGGTCCATAAGGAACTTGTAGCTTTGTTCGATGTACAAGATGGTATTTCTTTTGGCCGTCCCTACGACAGGGCGATCAGGAGAGATGTTATCATCCCTCCTGGATGTGAGATGGGGGCACAACCTGGCCACATGACTGTGGTACGGCTTACCGAATACCCTACGCAAAGCAGCCCAGGCCGGGGTGAGGTCGTGGAGATCCTTGGCTCATCGGAGGATCAGCAGACCGAGACCATGGCCGTCATCCATACCCACAATCTTCCTCACAGATTTCCAAAGGCGGCTATATCCGAAGCCAGCTCTCTTTCCGATCCGTCCCTGAAAGGTCCCGGGAAGACCAGGGAAGACCTTCGGGATCTCCTATTTGTTACTATTGATGGCGCTTCGGCCAGAGATTTTGATGATGCTCTCTTCGCCGAGGAGGGATCGAACGATGAGATCAAACTATATGTATCCATCGCCGACGTTTCTCATTTTGTGAAGCCCGATACCGCCCTGGACAGGGAAGCCCGACGCAGGGGCAACTCGGTATATTTTCCCGATATGGTCATACCCATGCTTCCGGAGAGATTGAGCAATGATCTTTGCAGCCTGAACCCCGATGTAGACAGGCTCACATTCACGTGTGAGGTAACTGTAGACAGCAAGGGAAATCCTGGGGCACGCCGCATTTATCCCAGCCTTATTAGAAGCAAATCCAGGCTTACTTATGTGGAGGTGGAAGAATACCTTAGCGGAAAGACATCCGGAATTTCTGGTAAAGGAATTGAGGCGAACCTGCAGAACCTGCGGGAGCTGTTCGCTCGTCTGTCAGAGCGCAGGACCGGCCGGGGAAGTCTCGATTTCGATTTTCCCGAACCGGAAGTCTCTCTGGATGCCAGGGGGCATATAGAGAATATATATCGGGCTCCCAGATATTCATCTCACCGTCTGGTTGAAGAATGCATGCTTCTGGCTAACGAGGTAATCGCGGCGAAGATCCGGGAATCAGACGTGTCAGGAGTGTACAGGGTTCACGAGCCTCCGGACGAGGACAAGATAGCAGAATTAGGTGAGCTTCTCTCGGCCATGGGCTATCATTTGGGACCGGCGGCCCGGAGGTCTCCAGCACCCTTCCAGGAGATACTGAGATCGGTAAGGGGCACGGCCAAAGAGAGATTCTTAAATACAGTGATCCTCAGATCCATGAAAAAAGCCGTTTATTCCCAACACCCTGAAGGGCACTTTGCGCTTGCCCTGAAAGACTATGCACACTTCACCTCACCCATACGCCGCTATTCGGACCTGCTTGTCCACAGAGCCATGAAAGGCATCCTGGGTCTGGAAAGGCCCCTCGGTGTCAAAGACCTTGAGGAAGTCTGCTCCCATATTTCCACCTCGGAGCAGAATGCCGAGAAGGCCCAGAGAGATATTCTGGCACTTATGAGAGCCATATTCATGGCGGGGCGGGTTGGTGAAACCTTCTCCGGGATCGTTTCAGGAATAACGTCCTTCGGCTTTTTCGTGGAACTGGAGGAGTATTTTGTAGAGGGGCTGGTCAGACTTTCCTCCCTTTTCGACGACTTCTACCACTTCCGGGAAAAAGACCTCCTACTTTTAGGGGAGAATACCGGAAGAACCATCAGGATAGGCGACAGGGTCACAGTCAAGGTAGTACGCGTTGACACGAACAGGAGACATATTGATTTTGAGTTGGCTGACTAGAGCAGTTTCTAGTTTCTTGTTTCTAGTGACTCACTTTCAACTTTCAACTTTTAACTTTCAACTTGATAGAGCATATGCAGATAAATACAAAAAATGACTACAACTGATTCACCGTACGAGATCAGGTTTGGAGATAAGGGCTATCCGGAACCGTTAAGCCAGATCCAGCTCC
>JBGMRC010000047.1:0-8980 GCA_048061075.1 bacterium
TCCAACGTGGTTTAATAATACTCTAAATTCTAATGCTCTAATGATCTGAATCAACCTTCAACTTTCAACCTTCAACTTTCAACCTTCAACTTTCAACCTTCAACTTTCAACTGGAACCGCGAATGGTCGAAGATCCCAGGAAGACTTTTTCAAAGAGCGCGAGAAGATACCTCGAGAGTACCGACCACAGCTCCGGTGTTGACCTGGAGCGGATTCGGAGTACGGCTTCTAACATCCTGCCTTCAACCACACTGGATGTGGCAACCGGGGCAGGTTTCGCCCTGCGTGCCGCCGCCCCTTTCTCGGCTCGCTGCATTGCACTGGATCTGACAGGAGAGATGCTTGAGGTTGCGAGAGAGCACCTTGGCGGGTTGGGCCTGGACCACGTTAATTACGTGGTTGCCAGGTCTCATGACCTCCCGATAAAGGCAAAGACAATAGACTTGTTTACCTGCAGGATCGCCTGTCACCATTTTGAGGATATCCCGGGGTTTCTCACGGAAGCCGGACGTGTTCTTTTCAGCAGCGGAAGGTTTATCCTCATCGATAGTGTGGTTCCTGATGAGGAAGAGGCAGATGATTTCCTTAACAATATGGAAAAGATCAGGGATCCAAGCCATATACGGTCTCTCACTCTCCGGAGGTGGAGGGAACTTTTTAGCGGTACGGGATTTGAGTTAATCACAGAAGAGACTTTTTTCAGGACACACCCCTTCAGGGAGTGGGCAGACAGGGTCGGTTTGGGAGGAGTCAGAAGACAAAAGCTTGTGGAAGGGTTCCGGAGCGCATCAGATGGTATTAAGGAGACCTTCAGGGTAGAGATAGACCGGGATGGAGAGATACTCTCCTATACTGATGAAAAAGCCATATTCGAATTAATACTGACCTAGTTGTTAGTGGTTAGTTGTTGGTTTACTAGAAACAAGAAACCAGAAACTATCAGTTAGATGATATCTTTATTAATAACAATCTTATCAGCCAGTTTCGACTTCATTGTCGCGATATAATCCAGAAAAACATCCTGCTCTTTCTGGAGCCTGACGGCCTCCTCGATGGATTTTCTCAGGTCTGTGGCCGCATCCTCATCCGCAGGTTGTTCCTCGTTAAATACTATAACATAGTGCACTCTGTCGCCCCTCACCAGTGAGGAGGCACCAGCCCCTTTAAGGGTAAAGGCTTCTCGTATCAACTTTAGCGGCTCCATTAATTCCGGCAAGGTGGTGTCCACGGCGGTGAAGAACGGAGTGGTATTTACGTTCAAACCTATCTCCTCTGCCAGGGATTTCAGCGACTTTCCCGCTTCCAACTGCTCAATGAACTCTTCGCCTGTGTCTTCAGCCTTCTGTAACGCCTTATTTATTAGGAATCCGCCTGTAACTTCGTCTTTCACAACATTAAATTCCGGCAGATAAGATTCTGCGCGCTCAACCGTCTGGAAGAGATAGAGCCTCCCACCGTCTTCGTAAATATCACCCAGGTCCTTCTCTTCGGTTCCGAAGGCCCTTTCAAGAAGTTCTACCGGTACGCCCTGGTTCTGCGGAAGCTGCCCCCTGGAGAAGGGCCTCGTGAGGATAACCTTCAGATCTTTTGCAGCGGTCGCATCCTTCAGAGATGTTTCGGATGTTTCCGCCTGAGCGAGGATATCGTCAGCCAAATCAAATGCATAATCGGATGACTTTTCTTCCCTTATCCGTGCCTCGATCTTATACCTGACCTCCTCAAGAGGCAGTAGTCTCTCCGATCTCGATTCAACTAATGTTACCACCTCGAAACCTTTTAAAGTAGGTATCGGGTCGCTGACCTCCCCCTTTTCCAGGGAGCTGATCGCGCTTGCAAAAGCCGGATCCAGGTCACTTTCTTCAATAAACCGAAGTTCATTGGGTGAACGAGCTGAATCCTCGTCCTCGGACCACTTTTTGACCGCCGCTGCGAATGTGATCTCACCACCACGGATCTGACCTGTAACACTTTCGGCTTTCTCCCGGACCTCGGTTATGCTTTCCACACTGGCCTCAGCCGGAATAGCGAAAAGCAGGTTCTGGATCTTATAAGCAGCATCCATGGTGAATTCATCTTCACGGTCCCAGTAATTTTCCTCTATCTCCTCTTCCGATACGTCTACCTCATCTTGATAATCGGCCGGATCGACTACAACTATGGCCTGAATATACTTTTCGGGGATGCGATAGTCTTCCAGGTTCTCGTCGTAGTAATCCAGGAGTTCTTCCTCCGATGACTGCGGCAGCTGACCGAAAAAGGCATTGGCGTCAAGTGTAAGAACCTGGACGGATATCCTCCTGGTGAAGAGATGGAGGTTATCATCCACCTCCTGGGGGGTAACCACAGCGGCGAGCCTGATCAGATCCATCATTTTTTTAATTGCTATGTCATTTGCAACAGATACTTCGTAGGCCTCGGGCGTCATCCTGTTGTAATCCAGAAAGACCCGGTAACGCTGAGGGGAGAAAATCCCATCCTGTAAGAACGAGGGATTTGTGGTAATAGCGGAGGCGATCTCCAGGTCGGTGGCAGTTACTGACAGGTCCCGAGTCCCTTTCAGCAGGAGATAACGCTCAAGAAGAGTTTCCAACGCCTGTCCCTTGATGTCCAGGGCCGCTATGATTTCAGAGTTAAGCTGATCGCCGTAGGTAAGCCTGTAGGATTCAAACAGCGTATTGTAAATATCACGGTATTCTGAGTAGGGAACTTTCACTTTATCGATGGTGAGAACGGTATTGGTATTCTGACCTGAATAAGTGCCTACTCCCCAGAACGCGAATACCACGACAATACCGAAGAGGATGAATTTCATCATCCAGGATCCTGCCTTCTTACGCATCAACTCAAGCATACTTTTCCTCCGGTTATATTCTAAGTTGAAAGTTGAAAGTTAAAGGTTAAAAGTAAATATCTATCAGAGAAGATAAGGACTTAAAATCATTGCGTTTTGTGATAACCGTTAACTTTAAACTTTCAACTTTCAACTTTCAACAGTCAAAAGGTCGACGAGCCATTATAAGGATTAGTGTTCTGAATGCAAGCTTTGAGCTGGAACTATATTCCATGTCCCAGCTCATAAGTTGTTAGTTGAAAGTTGCAGGTTGATAGTTGTTTGCAGAATTCATCATATTTCACCAGCAACTAACAACCAACAACTATTAATTAATCTCCCATTCTGCAATTTATCCCTTCAATGTTCCCCAGACGCCCTTCGCACTCTGCCCTTCGCACTAATCACACGCAATTTCCAACCCTGAGAATGAAATTTGGAAATTGCAAGTAATTATGATAGGTTAGCGTTGAAAAGAAAGGTTGATTTTGTTAAGATTTGTGCGTTTTTATCGAGTTGCATTTAATCTGGTTTATGAGGTATGCTCCCACTCTGCCGGACCAGATGCGTATCTCACACAGGCACATGAGATAGGAGCGTCAGGGGCGCAAATAAGAGGTACAATCTTTCAATAGAGGGACACGATGCTTTTTGACAACATCTTCGGACTGATTTCAAACGATCTTGCAATCGACCTGGGTACGGCCAACACCCTTATCTATGTGAAAGGAAAAGGTGTTGTTACCGACGAGCCTTCAGTCGTGGCGGTTCAGAAGGACGGTCGCGGTGATTCACGGGTATTGGCTGTAGGCCGCGAAGCCAAGCAGATGCTGGGTCGAACTCCAGGCAGCATCGTAGCCATCCGACCTATGAAGGATGGCGTAATTGCCGATTTTGAAGTAGCCGAAGCCATGCTCAGGTACTTCATCCAGAAAGTGCACAATCGCAAATCCCTTGTGCGCCCCAGGATAATCATAGGTATCCCCTCCGGGATTACCCAGGTTGAGAGACGGGCGATCCGTGAATCCGCTCAGGAAGCGGGAGCCAGAGAGGTCTACCTCATAGATGAGCCTATGGCGGCGGCCATCGGAGCAGGCCTGCCGATTGCCGAGGCCTCGGGAAATATGATCGTGGATATCGGCGGCGGCACTACAGAGGTGGCGGTTATCTCTCTGCATGATATCGTCCTGTCCACCACCGTCCGGGTGGGCGGTGACAAGATGGATGAGGCTATAGTGGCATACCTTAAGAAGAAGTACAGTCTGCTTATCGGCGAGAGGATGGCTGAACAGGTAAAGATAGCGATCGGGTCGGCGTATCCTCCCGAGGATGTGGAGAACATGGAAGTCAAGGGCAGAGACCTCATTGGAGGTGTCCCCAAGACCCTTGACATCAGCAACAAGGAGATTTTCGAAGCCCTCGAAGAGCCCGTTGGACAGATCGTAGGGGCCATCAGGGAAGCACTGGAGAAGACACCCCCGGAACTTGCTGCCGACATTGTTGATAAAGGTATAGTCCTGGCCGGCGGGGCCTCATTGCTGAAAGGGATGGATGTCCGGCTCAGGGAAGAAACCGAACTTCCCATCATACAGGCAGAAGATCCCCTTACATGTGTTGTGAGGGGTGCTGGTGTAGCTCTGGACGAACTCAAACTTCTGAAGCAGATATCCCGCAAAGAATAAAATTCTATGAACCCCGGGAGTCTGCCGGAGAACCTCGTCAGGCTCCGAAGAGTTTTATGAGTCAAGCTTTGCATTTCCGCGATGCGTGATTTTCTTAAACGCCACAGGGATGGGCTGATTCTGTCGTTCTTTATTCTCAGCTCACTCCTGATAATATCCCACCAGACAAAGGATTACTCAGCCATGACCTACCTCAAGAGAGGTGGTATTGCTGTTATCGCGCCCTTTCAGACAGTAGTTGATAACTCGTTCAGGTTCGTATCGGGCTTATGGAACGACTACATCTTCCTGCTGGGAGTAAGATCCGAGAATAAGGAGCTCAGGAATGAGGTACACAGGTTGAAGGGTGAGGCACAGTTCCTGCGCGAACAGCTTTTCCGCGCGGGAAGGCTGGATGATTTTCTGCGCTACCAGGCTGAAACAGGCCTCATGGGAATTACCGCAAGGGTTATCGGTGAGTCACCTGATCCCTGGACCAGGGTGATAATACTGGACAAGGGTGCCGGTGACAGTATCAGAAAGGGACTGCCGGTGGTCACTCCTGACGGTCTTGTGGGGCGTGTGATAGAGGTCTCGAAGGGGAACTCGGTAGTGCGGCTGCTTGTGGACAGGGCCTCTCGCGTTCCGGTGCTCATCAGCAGGTCCAGGTCCAGAGCGATACTGGAGGGGGAGAACTCGGGAACCTGCCGTTTGAAGTTCGTTGACAGGACAGAAGATATTGTTGAAGGTGATGTCGTCATTACAAGCGGTCTGGCGAACATTTTCCCCAGAGGGATCGAGGTAGGGAAGGTGTCGGTTATTCTTAAGAAAAGTTACGGTCTTTATCAATATGCCCAGGTCGTTCCCTCGGTTCCCATGAGTCGTCTGGAGGATGTGATTGTATTGACCGGTGAAGGTGGGGAGGACAGACACTGAACCTTCTTTATTTCACCATCCTCTTTGTCATTGCCCATCTATTTCAGTCCACAGTACTGCCGACGATCTTTCCTGCCTGGTTATCGGCCGCCTTCGATATCCCCCTCATAATTGTAGTACATGTCGCTATCACAAGGGGGAAGCTGGCCGGTATGATAGTGGGGCTGGTGATGGGCTACTCACAGGACGCGCTGGCCGCTGGTGTCCTTGGAATTAACGGTATGGCAAAGATCATCGCCGGCTTTTGCGGCGGACTCCTGAGGGAGAAACTCTTTGTCAGGAGTATGACCAACCGCCTGATCACCGTATTTGGAGCGGTAATTGTCGCCACTGTCATGAAGCTGGTCATTCTCTACCTGTTTGCCCTTCCGGCCCCCTATCTTCTGTCACCTATTTTCATTTTCGCCCTGGTGAATAACACCATCTTCGCTCTTCTCGGAAGTTCGGTCCTGGAACGTCTGGAAACTAAAATAGGGCTCAGAAGGGAAGAGGAGATCCATCTGGAGGGCTGATCTTGACTACCCTGATGCCCAAGTCAAAGATCCCCCTGCCGGGGATGGAAAAGAAGCTGGTGATCCTGATAGGTATTATCGCTGCCTCTTTTCTCTTTCTGGTCCTGTACTTCTGGCGGCTTCAGATATTTCAGCATGACAATTACCAGAGGCTTGCTGATAACAACAGGATCAGGCTCGTTGAAATGCCGGCTACAAGAGGCATCATCACCGACAGAAACGGTATTATCCTGGCCGACAGCACCCCAAATTACTCGCTGGCCGTGGTTCCGGAGGACATGGATGATGATTGGGAAGTTGAACTCAGGGCTCTTGCCAGGCTCCTGTCCCGCAACCCGGACGAAGCAGTCAACAGGTTTACGGAAAGCGGTCGGAAAGAACCCTACAGGGCCATCAGGATCTTCGAGAACCTCGATGACAGGGAGGTGGCGCTAATCGAATCGGAAAGCGACCGCTTCCCCGGAGCCAACCTCCGAGTGATCCCCCGCAGGTACTACCCTTTCGGGCGGGCGGCCGCTCATACACTGGGTTATGTAGGAGAGATTTCACCGGAACAGTTGGCTTCCAGGTTATATCGTGGAGCCAGTATGGGGGACATTATAGGAAAATTCGGCCTGGAGAAGATCTACGATAACTATCTTAGAGGCAAGGACGGGGGGCGGCAGGTGGAGGTCAACGCTCAAGGCAGGGAGATCAATGTCCTGGGGATCACCGAACCGGTTCCCGGTCTCAACCTTGTTCTGAATATCGACATTCGCATGCAGATGATACTCGAGGAGGCTTTATCTGGTAGACAGGGAGCTGCTGTGGCGATGGATGTGAAGACCGGCGGGATACTGGCGATGGTGAGTCAGCCCAGCTTTGACCCCAATGAATTCTCCCTGAGGATATCCAGGCAGCGGTGGGAGGAGATCCTCAAGGATCCGTCCCATCCGCTCCAGAACCGGGCTATTCAGGGAGTCTATCCCCCCGGGTCCACCTTCAAAGTTGTCACGGCTGCGGCTGCCCTCATGGAGAAATCCCTTGATCCCGACGATGAGATCTTCTGCCCTGGTTACTACCGGTTCGGGGGAAGGACCTACTGGGACTGGAAGTTGGGCGGCCACGGGAAAGTTAACCTTTTCAAGGGCATAGTTGAATCCAGTGATGTCTACTTCTATCAGGCTGGTGAGAAAACCGGGATAGAAGCGATCTCCAACTGGGCCTTCGACCTGGGACTGGGCAAGACGACGGGGATCGATCTCCCGGGTGAACTGGGAGGTTTGATACCAACTCCAGAGTGGAAGAAAAGAACAAAGAATGAACCCTGGTTCCCCGGTGAGACACTGTCAGCATCCATCGGCCAGGGTTTTGTGCTTGTCACCCCGTTACAGATGGTATCTCTTTACTCGACGGTGGCAAACAGGGGCCTTCTTTTAGAGCCCCATGTGATCAGCAGGATAGAGGATGTTACGGGTAGGATAGTGGAGGAGAAAAATATTGAGATCAAGCGGAGATCCAGAGTGTCCCAGGATGCCTGGAACCGTATCGTTGAGGCGCTGGTGGGTGTTGTGGAAAACGATAAGGGAACAGGACGGCGCGCGCGTATCAGGGATTTTGCCGTTGCCGGCAAGACAGGTACCGCCCAGGTCGTTCGTCTTGAGGCATGGCGGGGCAAGAAGGAAGAGGAGATCCCATGGGAACTCAGAGATCATGCGTGGTTCGTAGCCTTTGCCCCCTACGATGACCCGGAGGTGGCGGTGGCTGTTGTTGTGGAGCATGGGGGGCACGGTTCAAAGGCGGCTTTGCCAATCGTTACCCGGTTTCTCAGGAGATACAAGGAGATAAAGAGTCAGATGGAAGTTGTTTCATCAGGTGGGGGGTGAACTTCATTTTGAGGAAATACTTCTCACCATTGGAGATAGACTTTGTCATGCTCGGTGTCCTACTACTTTTGTCGAGTATCGGGATCCTTGTGATCAAGTCCGCCACCATAAGTACTCCGGCCTTTGCTGCGAATCCCTATCGCCAGGCCTATTGGCTTGCTATTGCGATAGCCGCTTACTTTGTGGGTTTTTTTCTGGACAGGAGAAATCTGAGGCGGAGTGCGTACCCCTTCTATTTCACGGTGCTCTTCATCCTGCTCAGTCTTGCCCTTGCGGCGGCGTTAAGTGACGGAGTCTACCGGTGGCTGCACTTCGGCGGGTTGTCTTTTCAACCCTCTGAAATAGGGAAGATCGCCCTTATTCTTGGCATCGCGAGGTACTTTAACAACAAGAAGAAAAAACCGCCATATGGACTGGAAGATATAACAGTACCCATGATCATGGTGGTCGCGTACGTGGTGCCGGTGGCTCTTCAGCCGGATCTTGGTACTGCGCTGTTCATGGTGCTGTTGGTCATCCCTATCTTCTTTATGGTAGGTGTCAACCTCTGGACGGTTGTCTTCATTGTCGGAAGCGCGGCTGCAAGCGCTCCCTTCTTCTTTCTTACCCTTAAAGATTACCAGCGGGAGAGAATACTCAGCTTTCTGGATCCGGGGAGGGACCCGCTTGGTACTGGATACCATGTCATCCAGTCAAAGATAGCGATAGGATCCGGGGGGTGGTTCGGCAAGGGATTATTTCAGGGAACACAGTCCCAGCTCAGGTTTATCCCGGAGCAGCACACCGATTTCATCTTTTCTGTGATCGGTGAGGAAGCCGGATTTGTGGGGGTGTTAATAGTTCTTTCGCTCCTGTTTTTTCTCGCCCTGTGGCTGATAAGCTACTACGACCAGGAAAAATCCAGGTTTGCCATCCTGACGATCATAGGTATTTCCGGTGCCTTTGCTCTCCAGGTTGTCATCAATATAGCAATGACGGTGGGAATACTGCCGGTGGTGGGTCTGCCGCTGCCGCTTTTGAGTTATGGCGGGTCGTCGCTGGTGTCTACCTTTCTTGGGTGTGGTATCATCGCCGGGTTTAGGCGCCGCAGAGCCTGATCCGGCGACGAGTTTCTGGTTTCTGGTTTCTTATTTCTAGTAAACCCAAAACAATGATTTTACACTGCGGCCCCCTGCG
>JBGMRC010000048.1:0-8931 GCA_048061075.1 bacterium
CATGCCACCTGCCCTCTATCCCTTGATTACAGAACAATTCTCTGCCATTATCGGCTCCATCCAATTCAGGAGTATTTCAGCGAGTTGAAAGTTTAACGTTTAAAGTTTCAAGTGCTGTTATATCTTTGCATGATCGTAAACCTTAAACTTGAAACCTTTAACTTTAAACCAGGTCTACTATCCACACAATGAAGCGAAGAACATTCCTCAAAATATCCGGCAGCTTCATACTGGGCACATTATGGTCCCAACACTCCCATTCGGTGCGGGCAGCCCAAAACAGGCCGAAAGTTGTTTATGGTGAGGAGATCCCCAGCCGCTGCCCCCTTTGTTCTCTCGGGTGTGGAACCATATCGTTCAAGGACTCATGGGGCAGGCTCAGGATTGAGGGGGATCCGGATTGTCCCGTGGCTCGTGGGAGTCTTTGTGCCAGAGGCGTCGCGGCTGTAAAAGTCAATGAAATATCCACAAAGCAGGTCCCCCTCTACCGCAGACCCGGAACCTCGGAATGGGAGGAGATAAAACTCGAGAAGGCTATCGGGTTGGCGGGCCGCCGCATTAAGGATATGCGCGATCAGCAGATGAGATTGCCTGTGGGCAAGGGCCTGGAGAGAAACCGTTTCGATGGTCTTGGAGTCCTCGCGGGCGGCAACCTCACCAACGAACAGGCCTATCTTGCAACCAAGCTTTTCCGTGGTTTGGGTGTTGTTTACCTTGATACGACAGTTCGGGTCAGCCGGGGAATGGTCGCCCTCGGGCTCAAGGATACACTGGGGCTTCCAGGCCCTACACATTCTGCTATTCAGGTTGCGCAAAGCGATGTGGTGATCCTCCTGGGATCCAATCCGGGCCTGACTTCACCGGCTCTTGCCCGGGCTCTTGAGGACGTTCGCAGACGAAGCGGCAATGTTGTCATTATTGATCCGAGGAGAACAGAGACAGTCAGACCCGAAGATATCTGGCTCAACATCAGACCGGGTAGCGACATGGCTATCCTGGGTGCGATCGCTTCCTGGATAATGGAAAAGGGTACTCTTCGCATAGACGAGCTTACCAGGTATACAGATGCCCCCTTCATGGCCATCACAGAACTGGAGGGGGATTATTTGCGACATCGCTCCGGAAAGAATAAGGGCAGGCTGATTCGAGACAATACCCTGACGGAGCCATACTCTATCTTTCAGCGCCTTAAATCCCACTACTCCCGTTACTCCCTGGAAAAGACGGCTGATATAGCTGGTGT
This sequence comes from bacterium, assembly GCA_048061075.1. GTDB lineage: Bacteria > BMS3Abin14 > BMS3Abin14 > BMS3Abin14 > BMS3Abin14 > SZUA-178. Next base: position 1,244 of record JBGMRC010000048.1, read on the forward strand.
TGACCTGGTACTACTGAGGAGGGTTTGCAAGCTGTTGCAGAGGACCGGAGAGCAGGAGTTTTCAGCCTGTTTCGTATTGGGTGCCGGGGCTCTTGCGGGCACAGCAGGTTCAGAAGTTGTGAGGCTTGTGGCTACCGTGCAGACTCTCCTCGGTAATCTGAAGAAAAGGGGAGGCGGAATAGTTGTAGCGGCAGGGTCCGGTAACGCCCAGGGTGTATGCGATATGGGTCTCCTGGCCCCGTTTCTTCCAGGTTACATACCCCTTCCGGTAGTTGGGAAGGATCCCATAAAAAATACCGACGGCAAAGAGGAGGCTGAGGCGCTTTTTGCCCTGGCAAAAGCCTGGTTTGACAGGGATAAGGGCCGGGATGCCGTAGATCTGCTGCCGGCAAGGTACGAGAATGAGGATCTCACAACTAACGGTATTATCCGCGCTATCGCCAAAAACAAAATCAGGGCCCTGGTGGTGATAGGCGCCGAACCCCTGAGGAGCCTCCCCGGGGGTAAGCATTTAGTAGACGCTCTGAGAAAGCTGGATCTGTTGATCGTAATGGATGTTGATATCAGCAGAACGGCAGCTTTCTGGAAAGAGGTCGCAGGAACTTGGGCAGCGGTCAAAACTGAAGTTATTTTTATTCCAACGGAGCCGCCCTTTCTCCGGGAGGGGAGCCTGACAGACGGTTCGCGCAGGGTCAGGGCTTTGTTTCCGGGTGAGGATCTGCCACAGGGCAGGGCATCGGTCCTGTCGATACTCTCGAGCCTGGGAACTGAGCTCAAGACCCTTTACGACCTGGAGAAAGGTTCGGCCGCGGAGCCTGTGAAGGCTCTTAACTGGACGTTTAACGCCACCGTGAGCAACGTCGGGAGAGAGATAAACGGTTTCGAAGCCAGGACCAGCGGTGAGGACAAGCTGTTGCCACCCGGAAATAAATGGCCGCCGGGGGCGGTTTGTGGGAACCGCCTCTACAGAGGGTGGTTCACAGAGGAAGAATGGCTTCCGGAAAGGAGAGATCCATCCGATATATATGGAGCAGGGCTTTTCGAAGGCTGGGGTTGGTTCTGGCCGTGGGGTGTTCCCGATCCCTTCTCCCATATTTACTCCGATGCGACCGACAGGACTGTCCTTCTCAGATATGAAGGGCAGGGGCGTAAGAAACTTGATGCTGCCGCAGTGCTGCCCTTAAGACCCTACCTCCCGGTGCTTTTCTGGAAGAAGCTGAGGAAGGGCTCTCCCTTCCCCGAGTATTACGAACCTTTCCACAGTCCGTTTCCGGATTACCTGACAGGCGGTCAGGCAGACCCCCTTGTAACACTGAGGGATGGCAAAAGGAACGAGTGGGGGTACCTGTTCAGAAGACCTGAAAGAGTCCTTGAAAAATATCCGGTAATACTATCTCTGAGACGAACGGGAAACGTTATGGGCAGCGGAGGAGTTCTCGCGAAGGTAGACTGGCTCACGGAGCTTGGGACAATAAGGTTTCTGGAGATCAGCCCATCCTTTGCCAGGGAGTTGAAGGCCAAAGACGGCACTGTTGTAACCATATATTCCCCTAACGATAAAGTGGGAATTACCGCAAGGACTATCGTGACTGAACGGATCAGGGATCACCACTACAGCCGAGGCCGCATTCCGGTGGTGTCCCTCACCCTTTATGGAGATAATGACCGGGCAACAAATAACCTTATGACAGCAATTCACAACACCGCCAGCGGAGGAATGGAAATGAAAGCGTTTCTGGTGAAGGTGGTGAAAAAGAGTTCCTAGTTTCTGGTTTCTTGTTTCTAGTATGGAAATGGAAATTTGACATTGAAATCTATATTTAAGACTATGACCTGAGTTACTTCTGAACTAGAAACTAGAAACAAGAAACTGGAAACCGGATTAACAGGAGAACCCATGGCTGCATCTAAAAACCCCGAAGACGCAATAACCGAAGCGCTAACTGCCGGAAAGATCGATGTCGAGGAGATGGGGGATGTCCTGGACCTTTACCGGGAACTGTATCCACTTGTCTCAAAGAAGCTTTCTCCCGCCAAAAAGATCAGGATTCCCACTGCCGACGAGGCCAAAATGAGGATGGCCGAAGGATTTACCTTGCTCGAACCCGGGGATCTGATGCCGAAAGAGAAGGGGATGGCGAAACGGGCGAAAGATATCCTGCGGACCCTGATGAAACACTCCGACGACGATAGCCAGTGGAAAGGGTCGCATTTGAAGCTTTCTGATGCGGAAACGTTAGCTGAACTTGTCACCCTTTACCTGTCAGATGGAGGGGAAGAGCTCAGGGGCAGACTTGTTGAATTGTCGGTGGAGCCTGAGGTGGGCATATTCGTCATCTTCAATGTTCTCAAGGGATCGTTCCTCGATGCCGCAAGGTACATTGACGAAATAGAGACCGATAATTGGGAAAAAGGGTCCTGTCCCGTCTGCGGAGGCACTCCGGCAGTCGCTTACCTTGAGGGTGAGGGAGGCAAGCGTTATCTGATTTGCCACAGGTGTCACACCCAGTGGCGATTCGGCAGGGTGACATGTCCCTTCTGCAATAATACCAACAACAAGGAGCTTGGCTACTTCACCATTGAAGACGAGAGCGAGTTGCTGAGGGTGGATTTTTGCAGGGCCTGCGACGGTTACATAAAGACATGGGATGCGCAGGATAAACTGGACATGTTCCCTGAGGTAGAGGACCTCTTGACGGTCAGATATGATCTGGCCGGTGAGGGTGAGGGATTCATCCGGGCTTCGCCGAATATCTTCGGAGTCTGGATCGGATCGAACACGAAAACAGAAGGTGAAAAAATTTAGGTTTAGATTGTAATCTGATGTGCAAAATCCTTGAAAAATGCTGACAGCTACTGTACGTTGTTGCCTTGTTCTTGAAAGGGATTTGCAGTTTGTATTCATGCAGAATACAGGCTTCAGTGGGGGGAATCCACAGCACCATTCACTACAGATACTGATATAACACGCTACTTAACCACAGGTGTACACTCGTCGACTTCCGACCCAGTTTCGTCCCTGTGGAAGCGTAAGGGAATACTCCGGTGGCTTTTTAGCCAGAGACGAGTGCCTTAACCACCAGAAAGGATGGTGTAGACGAGAATGAACGTAACCAGGAGAGATTTTTTAAAGATCTCCAGTGCCACATTATCAGGCGCGGCATTAGGTGGTCTTGGTTTCCGGGGTACAGCAGCTGCCCAGGGAAGGGTAGGCAGTGTTGCAGTTAAATACTCGAAGGAGACCACCACTATCTGTCCATTCTGCGCCGTGGGATGCGGCATCGTCGTTCATTCCCAAAACAACAAGGTGGTCAATATGGAGGGTGACCCGGATCATCCGATAAACGAGGGTACTCTCTGTTCCAAAGCCCAGGCTCTCAAACAGGTTTCCGAGAATCCCTGGAGGATCACCAAGCCTCTTTATCGAGCTCCCAGGAGCAGCGAGTGGAAAGAGGTCAGTTGGGATTGGGCATACAACGAGATCGCCAAGAGGATCAAGAAGAGCCGTGACGCAGGCTTCACAAAGGTGAACACCAAAGGTCAGGTGGTAAACCGAAACGACAGGATCGCTTCTGTTGGTTCCGCCGCTCTGGACAACGAGGAGTGTTACATTCTCCAGAAGTGGCTCCGCGCCCTGGGCCTGGTGTATATAGAGAACCAGGCACGCATATGACACAGCGCAACTGTAGCGGCTCTGGCAGAGTCGTTTGGACGCGGTGCAATGACGAACCACTGGATCGACATCCGAAACTCGGATGTGATCCTGATCTCGGGCAGTAACGCTGCCGAGAGCCATCCCATCTCATTCAAATGGGTACTTAAAGCCAGGGAGAAGGGGGCCAGGCTCCTTTCCGTGGACCCGAGGTTCACGAGGACCTCTTCAAAGGCCGATGTTTACGCACCCATGAGATCCGGAACTGATATTGCCTTCCTCGGCGGTATGATCAAGTACATCCTGGACAACGAGCTGTATCACAAGGATTACGTCCGTCTGTACACCAACGGCCCCTTCATCCTGAACAACGACTTCAAGATGCCGGGGAACCTGGACGGTGTGTTCTCAGGATACGATCCCAGGAAGAGGAAGTACAATAAGAAGACATGGGCCTTCGCTACGGACGTAAATGGTGTTGTAAAGAAGGATCTGGCGATGAGGGATCCCTTGTGTGTCCTTCAGCTTCTCAGAAAGCACTTCTCCAGATATACGCTGGACAAGGTGTCGGCTATCACAGGTACGCCCAAGGACAAACTCCTGGCGGTTTACAAAGAGTACGCCTCTACGGGTAAGCCCAACAGGACCGGCACGATCATGTACGCGATGGGCTGGACCCAACATACGGTGGGCACCCAGAACATCCGTACCATGGCCATGATCCAGCTCCTTTTGGGCAACATCGGAATGTCCGGAGGCGGGGTTAACGCTCTGCGGGGTGAGTCCAACGTCCAGGGCTCCACCGACCACTGCCTGCTCTTCCACATCCTGCCCGGCTACCTGAAGGCACCAAGGGCAAAGAACTCCACCTTTAAAAAGTACAACGCAGCCTATACACCCAGGACGAAAGAACCGCGGTCGGCCAACTGGTGGGCCAACTACCCCAAATACAGCGCAAGCCTTATGAGGGCGTACTTTGGCATGAGCGCCGATCTCGCCACGCAGTACAAATGGCTGCCGAAGCTTGATGACGGCCAGGATGCGTCCTGGCTCATGCTCTTTGACGAGATGAATAAGGGCAAGTTCACGGGCTTTTTCGCATGGGGACAGAATCCCGCCTGCTCAGGCTCCAACGCCGGCAAGGTTCGCAAGGCTATGGCCAGGCTTGACTGGATGGTTAATGTAAACCTGTTCGATAACGAGACAGGCTCCTTCTGGCGTGGGCCTGGAGTGAATCCAGCCGAGATCAAAACCGAGGTCTTCCTCCTGCCTTGCGCGATGTCCTTCGAAAAGGAAGGTAGCATTACCAACAGCGGCCGCTGGGGACAGTGGCGCTACGCGGCAGTCAAACCTCCAGCACCCACCGATGCGGATATCATCAACGATCTCCAGTTCAAGGTGAAAAAGCTGTATGAGGAGCGTGGCGGTGTCTATCCCGATCCTATCCTGAACCTGGCGTGGGATTACGGGCCCAAAAGTCCTGATGGAAAGGTAAGCCGCATAAACACTCATCTGATAGCCAAGGAGATCAACGGGTACTTTCTCACTGACAGAGTAGTGAATGGCAAGCAGTTCAAAAAAGGCGACCTGGTTCCATCCTTTGCCTTCCTGCAGGCTGACGGTTCTACTTCATCGGGTAACTGGCTGTACTGTCAGTCATACAACGACGCAGGCAACAACATGGCGAGGAGAGGCAGGTCCGATCCCTCCGGTATCGGGCTGTACCCTGACTGGTCGTGGTGCTGGCCCGTCAATAGAAGGATTATCTATAACAGGGCAAGCGTAGATGAGTACGGTAAGCCCTGGGCCCCCCATAAGCCTGTCGTCTACTGGAACGGCAAGAAGTGGGTGGGAGATATTCCTGACGGCGCATGGCCTCCGCTGCGCAAACCGGACGGCACATCCAACGACAAGGCAAAACTTGCCTATATCATGAAGCCCCACGGTGTTGGACATCTCTTCGGTCCGGGCCATGCGGATGGACCGTTCCCCGAGCATTATGAGCCCCTTGAGAGTCCCATCCAGACGAACCTCATGAACAAGCAGAGGATCAACCCGGCAGTGAAGATCTTCGCCGGCAAGGAAGATATCTTCCTGTCCAGTGACGACCGCTATCCCATAGTAGCTACGACCTACCGCATTGCCGAGCACTGGCAGACCGGTGTCCTTTCCAGATGGCTGCCATGGCAGGTGGAGATGCAGCCGGCAAACTTCTGCGAGATGAGTGAGGAGCTTGCCAGGGAAAAGGGCATTAAGAACGGAGACAAGATTGTCGTCTCCTCGGTCCGTAACCAGGTCGATGCTGTCGCCATTGTCACCAGGAGGTTCAGGCCCTTCAAGATCGCCGGAGTTACTGTACATCAGGTCGGGATGCCGTGGTGTTTCGGTTGGGCTACCACGAAGGAAGGGATAAAGGCCAATAGTAAGCCTTACACAAATCCGACCTTCGGAGATTCGTCCAACCTGCTTACGTCGACCGTTGGTGACCCAAACACTATGATCCCAGAGACGAAGGCCTTTATGGTCAACGTCAGGAAAGCCTGAAAAGGGGGTGATCTGAGTGGCTGGAAAAATGATCGTTGTTGATACTTCCAAATGCATTGCCTGCCGCGGCTGCCAGACAGCCTGCAAGCAATGGAATAATTTATCAGCGGTTCTCACAGTGAACCGCGGCGGCTACGAGAACCCCCCGGACCTCGGGTACAATACCTATGTAAAAATCCGCTTCAACGAGATGGAAGCCGACGGAGAGGTCAGATGGCTCTTCGGCCAGGATAGGTGCATGCACTGCACCGATGCCGGTTGTGAAAAGGTTTGTCCTGTACCTGGTGCCATCACACGTGATTCCAACGGGGCGGTGCTCATCAACCAGACTCTCTGCACAGGCTGCAAGTACTGCGTGTTTGGCTGCCCCTTCGATATCCCACGGTTTGACAGCGCCAATAAGGAAGGGTTCGGCAAGGACAGGGCCTTCAAATGCACCATGTGCGCCGACAGGCAGGGAATGGGAATGGCCCCGGCCTGCACCAAGACCTGTCCTACGGATGCCCTGACCTTCACCGACAAGTCCGATCTGCCGGCTGTTGCGGCCAGGGCCAGAAAGGCTGGGATGACAGTCTATGACGGTGATGCCCTCAGCACCAATGTAGTATTTCTGCTGGAGGATAATCCCCTCGCTTATGGTCTGCCGGCCAAGCCGGCCATACCGACTCCCATCTATCTGTGGCGAACTGTCATGAAGCCGGTGGGTGTTGTGGCATTCGTTCTCGGTGTCCTGGCAGTGATAACGCACCATGTAATTGTTGGTCCGAAGGAAGTTGAAGAAGGGGATGACGCTCCGAGCTCATCACCCAACCAGGGAGGAGGAGGCAGCGATGTCTCATCATCTCATTAAGCGGTTCTCCTCAAGGGAGCGGTTGGTACACTGGACCAACATGTTCACATTCATAGTCCTGGCCCTCACCGGTCTGGGGCTCTACAGCCAAACGTTCTTCGGCCTGACATCCATTTTTGGCGGAGTGGATATGTCCAGAGTTATTCATCACTACGCTGGTCTGGTGTTTATCGCCACGACATTCCTGATCTTCTTCCAGTGGCTCAAAGACTACACTGCAGCAGGTGAGGATTCCCTCAGGGATGTGATTTCATCCTACGTGGACCACGATCACGAGGGTCCTCCCTCGGGGAAGCTGAATGCGGGACAGAAGCTTTTCGGTTTTACCGTGTTCGGTTTCAGCGTGATCCTGGGACTGACCGGTCTCGCGATGTGGTTTCCAACAGTTCTGGGCCGAGGTCTGCAGCAGTGGATGTATTTCCTGCACAACTTCGTGTTCATACTCTTCATGCTGCTGATAGTTCTTCATGTGTATCTCGGTACCGTGGCAAGCCCCGGTACCTGGAGAGGTATGTCCAGGGGTACGGTTACTAAGGCGTGGGCGAAGAGGCATCATGGAGCTTGGGATGGAGATGAGGTGTAAAGTCACACCAAATACATACACAAGTGAAAAGGTCTTCGGTGTGACAGTTTCTGGTTTCT
>JBGMRC010000049.1:0-8675 GCA_048061075.1 bacterium
AATCCCCTGGGAGAGATCCCGGGGGATTCTTTTTTGAAAAACAGTCTGTTGACCATGGTTTACTGATCCAATTTCCAATGTCCAAGATCGTGATGAGTGACGAGTAACGCGTGATGAGTGGAAACAGGCTATAGGCTCTGGGCCTACATAAAAGCACCACAACCTTACTCTTCCTCTCCCCTGGTGGGAGAGGAAGTCTGCCGTTGTTGAAAAACTTTGAACGGCAGGCGAGGAGAGGGGGATATCCTACCACCCTCCCCTTTGTCCCCTCCCATCAAGGGAGGGGTGAAAGTAAGTAATCCAATTTCCATGCTTTCCACAATTAATTGTGGTTTTAGCCTGACTTGAACACATAATGTTGTGGATATCGTTTAAGTGTTAAGTATAACTTACGGTAAAAAAAGGATTTTTTTAAATTTTTACTTGACAAACTATATTTTATTATTCATAGTTACGCAAAATTTTATACATATTAGGTCAAGTTAAGTGATAATTATGCATAATTAAAAGGGTTGAGGAAGGACATGAAGAAAGGCAAGAAAGTTCGGAGCGGGAATAATAATGTCAGGAGCTTGAGAGAGGCAAGGATGATGTCCAAGGCCGAGCTAGCCAGGGAGGCAGGCATATCTGTACTTACAATTAACAGGGTGGAAAAGGGTTTTCCCTGCCGGATGGACACAAAGAGAAAGATAATTACAGCCCTTGGAATGGGGCTTGAAGAGCGAGAGAGAGTTTTTCTCGATTAGGGGAGGGTATAGATGGCACTCTTATCAGGCGGAAAATCGGTGGCGGGGCTGGATATAGGATCCAGCTCAGTCAAGATTGTCCAGCTCAAGGAGACGGGCAAAGGTTACAGGCTCATCAACCTGGGCGTGCGTTCGCTACCGCAGGAGGTTATCGTCGACGGCGCTATAATGGACGCGGGCGTTATCAGCGATACCCTGCGAGAGATGGTCAAGGAGATCAAGCTGAAGGTCAAGGACGTTGCGGTCTCCGTTTCAGGCCACTCCGTCATTATCAAGAAGATCAAGGTCCAGGAGATGACTGAGGACGAACTGGAAAAAAACATCCAGTTTGAGGCTGAGCAGTATGTTCCCTTCGACGCTTCCGAAGTCAATATGGACTTCGTAATACTGGGCGCCTCGGAAGATGAGGGCAAGATAGATGTGCTCCTCGTTGTCGTGAAAAAAGATGTCATCAACGATATAACGACCGTTGTCAGCGACGCGGGATTAAACCCGGTGGTTGTGGATGTTGATGCCTTTGCCCTTGAAAATATGTATGAGACAAACTATGTGCTGACTTCAGACGAGGTTGTGGCATTGGTGAATGTGGGTGCTTCAACGACAAACATCAACATTATCCGGGACGGGATCTCCATCTTTACCCGCGACATATCAGTAGGCGGGAACCAGTTCACCGAAGCACTGCAGAAGCAACTGCAGGTCAGCTTTGAGGACGCCGAACTGCTAAAAAAAGGCGATACCTTAGGTGAGAAGGGCCCGGAGGACGTGGAGCCGATCCTGAGCGTCATAGCCGATAACCTGGGTCAGGAGGTTCAGCGGTCCCTGGACTTCTTCAATTCATCCAACCCCGATGTGCAGCTGAGCAGAGTATCCCTGTGCGGAGGCGGTTCCAAGGTCAAAGGTATAGTCAAGGCGATCGAACACAGGCTCGGTATTCAGGTCGAGATGATCAACCCACTGGAGAGTATCACCTACAACAAGAAGAAATTCGATCAGGAATACCTGGACGATATTGCCCCTATGCTTGGTATCGGGATGGGGCTGGCCATTAGAAAGGCGATGGACCGATGATTAAGATCAATCTGCTTCCTGTTAGAGAGGAAAGGCGGAAACTTGGTGCCCGACAGGAAAAGATCCTGTATTTACTTGTCCTGGTTCTGATCTTTATAGGGGTCTTTTACTGGCACTCTTCCACTACAAAAAAGATCAAGAATCTCAGATCGGAGATCATCCAGGCGGACCAGGAAATAAATCGCCTTTCGAAGGTTGTCAAGGAAGTGGAGAAGTTCAAGAAGGACAAAAAGATCCTGGAGGAGAAGATCCGGGTAATACAGCACCTGAAGGCCAACAGGCAGGCCCAGGTCCATTACCTGGATGAGATAAACAAAGCGCTGCCTGTTCAGGTATGGCTGGAATTCTATCAGGAGAGGCGCGGCAATGTTATTATCAGGGGCAAATCGCTCTCCACCGACGGGATAGCGGATTTTATGCGGAACCTGGACAGCTCACCTTATTTCAACGAGGTGGAGCTGGAGGTGACAACCCAGAAAAATTCCAGTGTGGGGGATCGCAAATTCAGGATCAACGATTTTTCCCTCCGCTTGAAAGCCATCAGAAGTGGAGACACTGTATAAACCCTGAAGGGAGAGACCATGGCAATTGACGCTGAAACCATAGCCAATCTTTCACCCAGGAAGAAGGTACTGCTTTTCATTCTTGTGGCAGGATTGATTGTGGGCCTTTACTGGCATCTCGTCTACAGGAGCAAGGCGAGGCAGCTTAACAAGCTCCAGGGCCAGTACAGCTCCAAGCAGGCGAAACTCAACGAAAATGCGGCTATCGCCAGGAACCTTCCCAGGTTCAAGGCTGAAGTGGATAAGCTGAACGGCAAACTCAAGCTGGTGGTCAGGGAACTCCCCAACAGCCGGGAGATCCCCAACCTGCTTCAGACCCTGAATAATCTTAGTGCCATAAACGGCCTTGAGGTTATCTTCATTAAACCCAGGAGGGATGTTGACAAGGGCTTTTTCGCTGAGGTTCCTATTCAGATCAAGGTCAGGGGCGGGTACCATGAGGTGGGAATGTTCCTGGACTCTGTCAGCAAGCTTCCGAGAATAATAAATATCAGCGATATCACGCTTGGCAATCCAAAAAGCGATAATAGCGGGGGTATAGTGCTGGACGTGAGTGCCCTCGCTACAACTTACCGTTACATTGAGAAGGGGGGCTGATCCAATGCGACTGGTTTTGCGCGGACTCTTTAGCCGGATTCCGCTCCTGATTCTGGTTCTGGTTGTGGGAGTCGGCGTCTCCGGATGCAAGAAATCCTCTCCTCCCCCTGTCAGCAGTCCCCTGCCGCCACTGAAACCGAAGAAGAGCGCTGCAATCGCCGGGGATGCATCCGGTGATGCCGGGGCTATCGAGGGTCCTTTCAGCTACGATCCGGCAGATTACAGGGATCCCTTCGCCTCCCTCCTCAATATAAAAAAGGTAAGAGACGAGGTCCCGTTAGAACAGCTGACTCCTCTCCAGAGAGTTTCTCTGGCTGATGTAAGGCTTCAAGGCATCATCCTTCTCGGTAGAAAGGGTGTCGCCCAAATTGTAACTCCTGACGGAAAAGCGCATGTAGTTACCCCTGGTACCGCCATGGGCAGGAACAGGGGTAAGGTCGTCAGGATCACATCAGATGAAGTAGTGGTTGAAGAAGAATTTGAGGATTACATGGGAGAGAAAGTGAAACAGGAAACGGTTCTCAGGCTCCGTAAGGAAGAAGGGGAGAATTTGTGATGAAAAGCATGCTCATAAAGTTACCCTTGGCGCTGCTTGTCCTGGCTGTTCTTGCCGCCGGCTGTGCGGGTCCGGGAGGGCAGATGAGGGCATCAGTAGAAGAGGCCGCGGTGGCCAGGGTCCTGTCGGTTACCGGGGAGGATCTTCCTGACCGTGTTCGTGTGACCATTGAGGGTACTGCTCCCCTGGCCTACACCATTTTCAGGCTCTCCGAGCCGGCAAGGCTCATTGTTGACCTTGCCGATACAGATGTCTCCGGGCTTGCCGAGCAGATGGATATCTCTCTCGGCAGTGTCTCCACTGTTCAGACAATACAGTACGACGAGGATGCCGGCAGGATCGGCAGGCTTGAGATCGCCCTTGTCGAACTGTGGGATTACGAGACATCGAGGCTTGAGAACAACGTTGTCGTTGATTTCCTGAAACCCGTCACCGCGACGAAGGAAGAAGCTCCCGCTGAGGCGGCCCAAAAGGCTCCTGACGTCGAGGTCGTCGAATTGACGATTGAAGAACCGGTGATCACAGCCGAGGCCGCTCAGCCCGCTCCGATGCCGGAAGAACCCCTTGGGCCGGCTACCACAATAAGCGATGTGGTGTTCTCCGAGACATCGGACGGCATGGACGTGGAGTTTATCGGGGATGGTGCCATAGGGAGGTACGACGCCCTTAACCTTAAGGGCCCGGCGCGCCTCGTTATAGACATATGGGGTGTGACAAAAGGGTTCAAACCCAGAGTGATCCCCGTTGATACCTACAACGTGGACCGTATAAGAGTCGGCGAGCATCGCAAGGAAGGCAAATTGAGGTTCGTCCTTGATTTCGACAGGGATGATGTTCCTCCCTACGGCATCGAGGAAGTAGGTGACAGGTTGATCCTTTCGCTTGGTGTTGAGCGGGTAGCCGAGATAGAAGTTGCCGAGGTTGCTCCCCAGCCTGAACCGGAGCCTCAAAAGGTCGTTGAAGAAGTGACAGCTCCCGCCCCGGTGCCTGAGGTCGAACCTGTAACAGCTCCTGCTCCGGAGGTTGCTCCTTTTGCGGCGGCGGGTGTTTCCGATATCCGTTACAGGGCAGATGGTGATGACGGGACTGTAATGGTGATCTCCGACGATCCGGTAACCTACAGTATAAGCCAGCCCGATCCGAAGCACCTTCTTGTGGATCTTGCGGACGTTACACTGCCGGCAGGTCTTGTGAGGAGCATGGATACACGTAACGAAGGCGGGCCCCTCCAGGCTCTGTCTTCATTCAACCCCAAGGGTGGCGAGGGGGCAAGGGTCAGCCTTACACTGGCACCCGGAACCCTGTTCGATATCGATCAGTCGGGCGGCACACTTTCCATAGTTCTTACAACGCCTGAAGCGCCGCAGCCGGTTGTGCAGGCTCCGGAGGTCGCTGAGGTTACAGTTCTTACCGCCCCTGCCGCGCCCGAAGTGCCGGAGCAGGTTGTCGTGGCACCTCCTTCCCCTCCTCCGGTAAAGCAGCCTCCAAAGGTCCGAACGGAAGTGGAAGAGATCTCTCCTGCTGATCAAGGGCCTATGTACACCGGTGAACTCATCACCCTGGATTTTCAGGACGCCGAACTCAAAAATGTCATTCGATTGATCGCTGAAGTGAGCGGCCTTAATATTATAACCAGCGACGATGTTGGCGGCAGGATCAGCATGAGGATGGTTAATGTCCCTTGGGATCAGGCTCTTGACGTTATCCTCAAGACAAAGGGACTCGGTCAGGTAAGGGAGCTTAACGTTGTGCGGATCGCGCCCATGCAGAAACTGGAGAGCGAGCGTACAGCCGCCCGGAAGGCCAAGGAAGCCCAGATGAAGGCCGAGGACCTCCAGCTGAAGATAGTTCCCCTGAGTTATTCAAAAGCCGACGAAGTGGTAGGTCAGTTGACAGGTTTCCTCAGTTCCCGTGGAACAATTAACACCGACAGGAGGACCAACTCCCTGATCGTCAAGGACCTTGAGGAAAATATCGACAGGATCGTCAGGCTTGTGGAAAAACTCGATATCCCCACACCACAGGTCAGGATAGAGGCCAGGATAGTGATCGTGGATGAGTCCTACTCAAAGACCCTGGGTATAAAGTGGGGTGGAGCTTATAACGACGGAAGTACTGTCATCTTCGGTAATACGGCGGGTTCTGATTCAACGCTTGGCGGTGGCAACTTCCTGGTCAACCTTCCGGCGTCGAGTCCCACGGCGATACTCGGTTTCTCTTTCGGCGGCATAAACAACTTCGACAATCTCGATCTTCGCCTTAGTGCGATGGAACAGGCAAACAAGGGCAGGATCATTTCCAGCCCCACGCTTATGGTCATTCAGAACGAGACGGCGAGCATCGAGGTCAACAACCCCTTCCCGGAGAACAGGACCTCAACAGAGGTGGGTGAAGGGGGAACGACTACCACGACCGAAGTTTCCTTCCCCAATATCTGGACGAAGCTGAGGATAACGCCTCAGGTGACTTCCAACGAAGATATCTTCATGGAAGTTGCCGTGGAAAAGGACAGTAAGGGCCAGCAGGCGATCTTCGACCAGAATACGTTCACCGGTGTGAACACGCACAAGCTGGAAACGAAAATAGTCCTGAATAACCATGGCACTGCGGTTATAGGCGGAGTCTATACCGAGAACAGGAAGGACGGCGGCAGCGCGGTGCCGTTCTTCTCGAAGATTCCCATTTTAGGTTGGTTGTTCAAGAACAAGACCGTAGACAATACACGGGAGGAGCTGCTTATCTTCATAAACGCCTCTATTGTAGAGGGATAAGCGGCCGGCACGGCACAGGAAGGCGCATCCGTCGTGCCCGGCGGATGCGTTTTTTTTGGAGGAAAAGATGCTTCGATTCCTGACAGCGGGAGAATCCCACGGTAAAGCCCTCGTTGCCATACTGGAAGGGCTCCCTGCGGGGCTTTCTGTAGGTGCGGAATTTTTGAACAGTGAGCTCGCAAGGAGGCAGGCGGGTTTCGGCAGGGGTCCGAGGATGAAGATAGAGCGAGATCAGGTCGAGATCCTCTCGGGAGTAAGGGGAGGCAAGACTCTTGGCAGCCCTGTAGCGCTGCGAATCTCCAATCGGGACTGGGAAAACTGGAAAGAGGCTATGTCGGTTGAGGATCTGGTGGGAGATGTAGAGGCTGTAACCCGCCCCCGCCCGGGCCATGCTGATCTGGCAGGCGGTATCAAATACGGACACAAGGATTTCAGAAACGTCCTGGAACGGGCAAGCGCCAGGGAAACTGCGGCCAGGGTTGCGGTGGGTGCTCTTGCAAAACTGTTTCTGGAGAAGTTCAATATTACGGTTGTTGGACACGTCCTGTCTATTGGCGGTTCGGAGGTGAGTAAGGTTGAGGTTTCAAAGCCCCAGATGGCCGAGGCGGCAGATGGATCCGAAGTCAGGTGCCTTGATCCGGATGTGGAAAGCGACATCATCGCCCGCATCGAAAAAGCCAGGTCCGATGGCGAAACCCTCGGAGGTGTTTTTGAGGTTTGCGCGTTCGGTGTCCCCGTTGGCCTGGGCAGCTACGTTCACTGGGACCGGCGCCTGGATGCCGATCTGGCGAGGGCCGTTATGAGCATACCGGCGATCAAGGCGGTACAAATAGGTTTAGGGTTCAGAACTGCCCAGCTTCCAGGCTCAGAGGTACACGATGCAATAAAGTTCAAGATCGGAAGAGGCTTTTTCAGGGAGACGAACCGCGCAGGAGGCATTGAGGGCGGTGTGTCCAACGGTGAAACAATTGTTGTAGGCGGCGCCATGAAGCCCATTCCCACCCTTACCTCACCGCTGCAGTCAGTTCACTTTATCAGCAAGCGCGAGGTGCCGGCAGCCGTTGAGAGGTCCGATGTCACGGCGGTGCCTTCAGCCTGTGTCATAGCCGAGTCAGTTGTAGCCTTTGTGGTTGCCGAACACATGTGTCTCAAGTTCGGTGGAGACTCCATAGAGGAGATGCAACGCAATTGCCAGGCATACGAGACCTACATCCGGGACCTTTGAAGAGAATATTCCTCTCAGGTTTCATGGGGTCCGGAAAGACCACAGTCGGGAAACTTCTTTCCCGGGAGCTGGGGTCATCCTTCCACGATCTGGATGACTTGATCTGCCAGGCAGCCCGGATGAGTATTCCTGATATCTTCAGGAGCGGCGGTGAAGAGCAATTCCGGAATATGGAAGCCGCTCTGCTTAATGAGTTCATTGAGATGGAAGGCGTCCTCGTTCTCGGCGGCGGGTCTTTGCTGAACCCTCATTCCCGGGAAAAGGTTCTGAGCGCAGGAGTGCTCGTGTACCTGCGAACTGGATTGAATACGCTGGTGGAACGGCTCAACCGAAGCGGAACAGGTCGTCCTCTCCTGGATAGTGAAGAGACGATTGAGGAATGTATGGGTCGCATACTTCAGGAGCGGAAAGGCGTATACGATCAGGCCCATATCATTGTAGATACCGACGGCCGCACACCGGAGGCAGTAGCCGGGGTTATACTGGATAAGGTGAAGGAAACAGGGAATTGGAAGCTGAACTGAAGGTCTCATTGGGAGATCGCTCCTACCCTATTTTTTTAGAACCGGGAGTCTGGCGGTTACTGCCTCTTTTTCTTAAGAGCAGCGACAGGAAGGGCAAGCTCCTTGTAGTCACCGATGACAGGGTCGGCCCTCTTTATGAAGACAGGCTCGGTGCGATCCTCGCACAAGCCGGGCTTGCCGCTGAATTTCACAGGATCCCGGAGGGAGAGGTCAGCAAATCCTTTTCTGAGATAGAGAGGCTCGTGAGATTCATGTCGGGCGCCGGATTCGACAGGGACTCTTCGTTGCTGGCCATGGGTGGAGGAGTTGTGGGAGACCTGGCCGGGTTTGCCGCATCCGTCTACCTAAGAGGCGTTTTATACGTTCAGCTGCCCACTTCCCTTTTGGCGATGGTGGATAGCAGTGTAGGGGGCAAGACAGGGATAAATATACCTGAGGGAAAGAACCTCGTGGGAACTTTTTACCAGCCTGGAGCGGTGTACATCGATACGGAGACATTGAGTACTCTTGATGAGAGAGACTGGTACTCCGGTATGGCAGAGGTGATAAAGATAGCGCTGAGCCTCGACCCCGAGCTCTTTGAATACCTCATGGAATTCCAGGACCTTGGGCCGTCGGGAGG
>JBGMRC010000050.1:0-8607 GCA_048061075.1 bacterium
TGCCGTCAAACAGGATCACGGCGGTCGCCGTGGATGGCCGCTGGAATGTCTGGGTGGGAACCGCCGATAGCGGGGCGGCCAGATTCGATGGCAGCAACTGGGTGTCCATGGGCCAATCCCAGGGGCTGGGAGGCGAATCGGTATATACTATTGCGGTGGATCTCTCGGACAATAAATGGTTCGGGACAGATGCAGGTGTCTTCAAATACAATGGCAAGAGTTTTGAGCTTGTGAAGATGCCTGCTTACCGATAACTGTTTCGGTTCATCTACCCTTCATGCCGGTCTGTGGTTTTTTGGCGAACTTGCCGAGGTGTTTCCGTACCTGAAATCCGAAGGAAACAGGCCTCGACCGAGGCAGGCCAGGATAAATCGCGGATTTCAGGTTTCAGGTTATGGGTTACAGTTTAAAGAAAATCCGTATACAATGCGCCCTTATTCTGCCTTCAGGCAGGCGGAGACTGAGACATAAGATATTAAGGGATTAAGCCCGTAGTATCTTATGTAGGTGGTATGATAGATGAATATTACCTGCGACAGTTGTCGCACGATATACCAGGTAGCGGATGACAGGGTTCCTCCGGGAGGAGCCAGGGCCAACTGCCCGAGTTGCGGCCATCAGATTGTAATACCAGGCGGGAAGTCAGGAAGCGGGAAATCATCCAGCTTCCTGACTGAAAAGTCCCGGGCGGACTTCGGGCAGACGATATCCTATGATTTTCAGCAGCTGGATCAGGACAGTGCCGAGATATCTGCCCTTCTGAGGAAAGTCTCCCAGGAAGATCCCTATCTGAAAGAAGGTATGCAGTACGAGCTGAAGGATACAAAGACGGGAGAGGTCTTCAAAGTATCCAGCCCCGGGATTGTCCTCGGCAGGAGCGGGGCCGATATAAACGTGAACGATCCGGAAGTCTCCCGTAAACACTGCCTGGTCAGAATATACGGTGATTATCTTGTTGTCATCGATCAGGACAGCACAAACGGCACCTTCTACATGGGAAAGAGGGTCATGACCGCTAAACTTGCCTTCGGTGATACTTTCACAATCGGTAACACCACATTTCTGGCGATTGCCCGGCAGGGCACTTGAGACTCACCAGGTTTTTTCTCTGAGGTCTATTTATGGGCGACCGGTTGGAACTGAATGTCACAGGTGGAACTGATCCCTCCGGCAATTCGCCGAAGAGAAAAAGGGATTTTTTCAGAGCATTGCCCATCCAATCGATCTCTCTTCGGTGGAAAGTAGCTCTCTCCTTTTCTTTCCTCCTGATTCTTGTGTCCGGTATGGTTGCCATGGCACTTGTGCGTTATGAATGGATCTTCCTTTCCCAGGAAGCAGAAAAAAGAGCCGATCTGCTGGCGGTAAATCTTGCTGTCAACGCCAGGGATCCCTTGCTTGCCCTGGATGAGATGCGCTTTGGCCCCATTACAGAATCCGTAATGATGCAGGAAGATGTCAAATATGCCTACCTCCTGGATAATAAAATGGAGGTGGTCTACCATTCCGACGCAAATATGACAGGTAAGGTATTAACGGGAGGTATTCCCAAACCCGGAAAGAGTATTATCCAAAAGGCTGTGGACATCAAAGTCGAAGGAGTTATGGTTGGCGCCGCCGTAGTTGGTCTCGGCGCAGACCACATCCACAAAGCCATGGTAACTACTATTATCGGTGTCCTTGCGCCTTTGCTGATCGGAACGGTTTTGGGTGTCCTGGGGATATTTTTCCTGGCGGGTATCCACGTGAAAAAGATCGAAAGTCTCGATGTGGCTGTTCAGGCTCTCGGTGCCGGAAACCTGTTCATCGAAGTGGATGTCAAAAGCCGGGATGAGGTGGGGAGGTTGGCCGCTCATTTCAATGAGATGGTTGGACAACTGAATAAGGCTCGCCAGCAGGTTTTCAAACACTTCACCGAAACGATAAGTGCCCTTGCCGCAACGGTAGAAGCGAAGGATGCATATACCAAGGGGCACTGTGAAAGGGTAGCTCTCATTTCAAAAGCTATGGCACAACGGGTCGGCATGAATGAGTCGGCCATGAAAGATCTGGGCCTGGCGGCCATACTCCACGATATCGGCAAAATTGGTGTCGAGGGAGATATCATAAGCAAGCTGGGACCACTCGATGACGTGGAAGTAGACGATATGAAGCATCACCCTGTGATCGGAGCGAGGATCCTCAGTCCCCTTTCCACCCTCGTGAGGGTGGGCCTCTATGTAAAACACCACCATGAGCACTACGACGGGACCGGGTATCCATCTGGCCTGAGGGGTGAGGTAATACCGCTGCCGTCGAGGATAATCCATCTTGTGGATGCCTATGACGCGATGACATCCACCCGGCCATACAGGCATGCATTATCACGGGGAGAAGCTGTTAAGCGGATCAGGGAAGGCGAAGGCTGCCAGTTCGATCCCGAACTGGTAGAGGTGTTCCTTAAGCTTGAAAATGAGGGTGTGATAGCTCGGATCTGCGATGGGGTAGAGAGATCAGAACCAAGCTTATCATAGCAGTACTGATCGTCTTTCTCCCGATATGGTCAGGCTGCGTACTGATGGGCCCAGGTCTGAACGTAAAGGCGGATTGCAAGCGGATCAAGAGTCTCTCCTCATCAGGAGAGCACAAGGCTTCTGTCGACTCCCTTGCGGCACTGGAAAGAAAAGACGGGAGCTGTTCTTACAGCACATCAAGGGCGGTAAAGGCTTCAAAGTCAAAGCTTGAGGCGGCGGATTCCTTCGTCAGGCTGGCCATGAAACAGAAAAAGGACGGTGATCTCACTGCCGCCCGGGGGAGTCTGGAAGAGGCCCTGGAGGTCTATCCGCGGTATTACTGGGTCAAAAAACTCCTAAGGGGTGTTGAAAAGTCTATTATCGCTGAGACGGAGAGCCTCGTCAGTGAAGCTCATTATCTGGAGTCAGTGAACGATTGGGAGGCGGCCAGAAGCAGACTGGAGCAGGCAGCCATGCTCTATCCGGAGGATGCTGAGATAAAAGCCCAAATAGGCAGGATAGACAGGGTGATCGAGGAAAACAGGGCCAAGGCAGCGGCTGAGGAGAGGCGCAGCAGATTAAAAGCTGATATCGACAGGGCAACCGAAGAGTTGAATGCGGCCCGAAAAGCTGAGCAGGACGGCAGGCTGGACGATTCCGCATATCATATTTCCCAGGCACTCATTATTATTCCGCGGAATGATCCACTCCAAAGAGAAATTGTTGAATATGCCCGGCTCCTCGGAATGAAATCCTTTTCCAGCGGCCGTCTACGCCAGGCCAGGGAGGTTTGGCGTCTTGCCATGGCAGCGGACCCCGACAACGAAAAACTTCGTAAATATCTCCATGA
This sequence comes from bacterium, assembly GCA_048061075.1. Lineage (GTDB taxonomy): Bacteria > BMS3Abin14 > BMS3Abin14 > BMS3Abin14 > BMS3Abin14 > SZUA-178. Next base: position 3,340 of record JBGMRC010000050.1, read on the forward strand.
AGTGGAATACCGAATCGACAATCTCGAGAATATACAAAGAGATAGAGACAGCGTTGGCAACCGGTGACTTTGACGGATTCGTCCGCTCGGTAAGGGAGGCTCTTTCCGATTACGGCAAGGACTATGCTATCGGCGCTATCCGGGGTCTGGCGACCCGGAACATGCTCTCCGTAAAGCTGCCGGCCACAGCACCTGAGTTTTATCCGATCGTCAGGGTGCATTCTCATGCCCTTGAGGATCTTGAGAAGTTATTTTATTCTTATCTTGAGTCTGCTGAGATTGAGGACAGTGAGGATATTATTAATAAATTAGTGGAGAAGAGAGTTTGGGAAGGGATCTGAGAAGATCCGGGAGGCGCGGTGTCAGAGCCGCGAACTTCGGTGTGAGAAGAAGAACGCCGGTAAGGATCCGTTATCTTCTCCTGCTATTGGCAAGCCTGGCACTGATGTGGGTCAGCACTCTCAAGCCGGGACTGGATAAGTCAGACCTGCCCGAATACAGATCCAAAATTACAGATGAGATAGTGCCGGTGAAAAGCAACCTTGACCCCCCCCTCGTGCCTGAGATCAGGGTAGGGCGTATAAAAAGGGGTGACACTCTGTATGGGATCCTCAGGGAGCTGGGGATTGACGACGTATCCATTATGAATGTGGCAACAGCCGATGTGGAGGACGTTAACCTCTCAAGGCTGGTAGCCGGAAGAACATACAAGGTCTTCACGGTTGATGATAAGGTAGTGGAATATCAATACGAACCGGACGATAGCAGGGTTGTCAGTATAATATTCGGTGACTCTGAACCCGGCATACGGGTATCCAGCATACCGTACGAAATAGAGACTCTGGCCCTTTCGGGGACGATCGAGGACTCCCTTTTCGGAGCTGTAGAGAAAATAGGAGAAAAGCCGTCTCTTGCCCTCGATCTTTCGGAGATCTTCGCATGGCAGATAGACTTTTTCAGAGACCTGAGAAAGGGTGATACGTTCACCGTCCTGCTGGAAGAGGTCTACCGGGACGGTAAATTTGTAAAGTACGGTGATATCCTGGCGGCGAAGTTTATCAATGCAGACAAGGAGTACTCGGCTTTCCTGTTTTCCGGCAGCAGCGTCAGAAGGGATTACTTCAACAGGGAGGGGGGGAGCCTGAGAAAACAGTTCCTGAAGGCTCCACTTAGATTCCGCCGCATAAGCTCCGGTTATACCGGCAGAAGGCTTCATCCTGTTACCGGAAAGGTAGTTGCCCACAGGGGGATAGATTATGCTGCCCCGGCCGGCACCCCGATTCGATCAATCGGTGACGGGAAGGTTGTTCTCAGGAAAAAAGACAGGGTGAACGGCAGGATCCTGAAAGTGAGGCACAATTCGGTCTATTCAAGCGCCTACTCCCACATGAGGTCCTTCGCACCCGGGATCAGAGTCGGCACCACGGTCAGACAGGGACAGATAATAGGATACGTCGGTACATCCGGTAGAGCTACGGGACCTCACCTTCATTTAACCATGTACCGTAATGGACGATACGTAAATCCCAAGTCGGTGAAAGTTCCCAGAGCTTCCACTCTGGCGGGGAAAGAGTTGGAGACTTTCAGATTCATCAGGGATAACAGAGACGCACTGCTTAAAGATGCCGGAACACATGAAATGGTTCTCGGGGAGGCCGGCAGGTGATGAAAGAACTGGTCAAACGGATCAATTCCTTCGACAAGGAAAACCTCCTGGACATCCTTCACTACCTTGCAGAGGGGATTGAGGAGATCACCGGGAATTCCGAGATAAGGATCTACATAGAGGATATGAGAGAGGGCGCTCTCGTGTGCCTTTTTACACCTGAAGGGGAATTGGAGAGGAAAGGCGGCAGGATCCCTATTCAGAGAAGAGACAACAATCTTGTGAAGGCGTTTCTGGAATCACGACCAGTGGAGGATGTCCCCATCGCTGAAGGCAGCGGGGAACTGCACCTTTCCTGGGCTGCCGGGCGCGGGCTGACTAAGACAACGCTTTTCCCCCTGGGTGTGTCGGGCCAGTCCATAGGTGTTCTCTGCCTGGACGCGCCGGAGGGAAGAGATCACATTATTAACCGCTCACAGAGGGGTCAAATTGAAGACCTTCTCGGGAAGACGGTTTCAGTCCTTAAAATGGCTCATAAATTCTACCGGCAGGTCATGCTTAACAGGCATCTGGACATGACAAGAAAGAAAGACGCTGCCAGGATAATCCTGACAGGTGTCTTTGATCTGGATAGCGCGATCGAAATGACATCGGTGCTGATCCCTGCCGAATCCCCGATCCCTGAAGCCTTGAGGGAGCAGCGTGGGGGTTACATGGAGATACTTGCAGCCGCGTCAAGGGTTTTGTCGGACATACCGATATACGAAACCCTCGAGAGAATCAGCCTTCTGGAGGGAAAAAGCCTTCTGTCGTGGCTTGTTATGCAGGGATCGGATAGTGTCCTGCCCAAGCCGGGCGCTCCGGATATTCTTTTCTACGACGATATACTTTCCGAGAAATTCGACAGGCTGGAGATCTTCCAGCAGTTATCCTTAAGGACACTTCTCATGGTGCCGGTGGTTAATGAATCCGGATCGGTGATATGTGTGGTAAATTACTTCACGAAAAAGCCGCACAAATTCAGTGAGATGGAGCTTGACCTCCTGGTCAATCACGCAGGCGCGGTTGGAGAATGTATTACTGGTCCGAGCAAGGAACATTTTGAGATAAGAGTTCTCTCTGAGGTAGAACAGCTTCTGGTTGAGGAGAATGAACTTCCCGTTTTTCTTAACCGTGTTGTTTCCATTGCCAGCGGCTTTGTAGGGGCTGATTCGGGATCTATTGCCCTGATTCAGGAGCGTGATGAGCAGAAGTGGCTGGTCGTAGAGGATGAAGATGAAGAGGGCAAGCTGGTAGGAGCAAAATCCATGGAGTGGAGGAAAGCTCACATCCCTCCCCTCAAGGTCGGGGGAGAGGATCTGCCGGTCAGGGAGCGCTCTTTAACAGGCTATGTTGCCTATACGGGGAAACCCTTTTTATGTAACGACATCAGGGAGGAGGCGGAGAGAGGTGGATTCTACAGAGAACTGGTGGGTGATGTCCGATCAGAACTGGCGGTACCGATTCAGGTAGGAGAAACTGTCGTTGGAGTGATAAATCTGGACAGCTACAGGAAGGATTTTTTCTCACTTGAACATCAGCGGACATTACTCCTTATTTCCCGATTAATAGCCAGCAGGATCGCTGACATGATCAAGATAGGTGAGCTGACCAGAAAGGTCGCCAGACTAAAAAGAGAAGTTTCCTACAAAAGTCCTGAAGTAAGCTCATATCTGCTGGGCAACATTATAGGTAAAAGTGAAGCTTCAAGGCAGCTGGTCGAAAGGATAGGGAAGGTCTCAGTTCTTCTCACGAACTGCCTTTTGAACTGGGATACGGATGTGGACGGTGAGATCGAACTGGGCCTCCCGACCCTGCTGATCACAGGTGATACCGGCGCAGGCAAGGAGTTCGTCTTCAATAACCTGTATTCACTTCTCACTACAAGTTACCAGGAATCAGGGGGCCGCAGGGGGCAGTTGCCTGTTAGAAAGAGCAATATCGCGGCCTTTGGGGGTGACCTGACCTACACGGAGCTTTTCGGTCACAGAAAGGGGGCGTACACGGGAGCCTATTCGGATCGCGTAGGGATACTGGAAGAAGCTGATGGCGGAATAGTCTTTCTCGATGAGATAGCCGATGCCGATCAAAAAACTCAGGTTCAGCTGCTGAGGTTTCTTGACAGCGGTGAGTTCACCAGGCTGGGTGACAACCAGGTCCGGAGAAGCAGGGTGATCCTGGTAGCCGCGACGAACAAGGATCTTTCGGTTGAAATAGAGAGGGGGAGCTTTCGCGAGGACCTCTTTCACAGACTCAATGAACTCTCTGTGAAAGTGCCATCGTTGGCCGAGAGGAGAGAAGATATCCCTGATCTTGCCAGGCACTTCCTTAGCAGGCTCCACTCGAATTACTCAAGAGGAACACCGGTATCCAGTCTGGATGAGAAGGCGGCATCAATGCTCAGGGAACTGGACTATCCTGGAAATATCAGACAGCTGGTGAGCATTCTACAGGGCGCTCTTATCGAAAGCTCCGAGGGTGTTGTTGGTGAGAAGGAAGTGATGAGGGCTCTGGCGGTTTCTAAGGGCTTCACGGCCAGGGAATCGTACAACGATGAGTCAGAAATTTACGATCGGATCCGTGAAGGTGAAGGTGATTTCTGGTCACTTGTTCATGCACCATTTGCCGCCCATGAGATAACGAGGTTCCAGGTGCTCAGGATCTACAGGATGGCTCTGGCTGAGGGTGGAAATGTAAAGGGCGCAGCTCGCATTCTGGGAGCTCTGCCCGGTCTTGGCAGCGATGAGGAGAGGGCGCTGAATAAATTCAAGAACTTCATGTACAAGACCGTTGGCGCCGGGAAGAGTCAGGAGAAGAATTGAGGAGAAACCGATGACGGAAGTTAAGGTCAGATATTTTAGCGAACCGGGCAGCCGGAATACTGATGAGGCAATTACCATAGGGATACAGAGAGCCCGCGAGCTCGAACTCGGACACGTGGTTGTTGCCACTACAACAGGCGATACCGCACTGCTGGTGAAAAAAGAGGCCGATAAAACCGGTTTTTCATGCAACCTTGTGGCTGTGACATATCATGTGGGGTTCTCAAAGCCCAACGAGGATCGCATGGGATCTGAAATGAGGAAAAAACTTGAAGAATCAGGCTTCAGGCTTGTAACCGGCTGCCACGCCCTGAGCGGTCCTGAAAGATCCTTTCGGTACCAGTTCAAGGGCATCTACCCTCTTGAGATGGTAGCATCGACTTTGCGATTGTTCTCCCAGGGTGTAAAAACGTGTGTCGAGATCGCGGTCATGGCCGCTGACGCCGGAGCGGTACCATCTGGAGAGGATGTTCTCTTCATAGCAGGCACGGGCAAGGGGGCCGACACGGCCTGCGTGATATCGCCTGCTCATCAGAATAATTTTCTGGATCTCTGTGTCCGGGAAATCCTCGCCATGCCGCGCTAATCCCGCATGTTGAAAGTTGAAGGTTGAAAGTAATTAAATCCAAAATCCAAGATCGTGATGCGTAAGGCGTAACGCGTGATTAGTAATTGGTGATTAGTGATTAGTGGAACCAGGAAATCAGCGCTTGGCTTTGGGTCCAGATATCGTCCAACGTCCAATGTCCAACGTGGTTTAATAATACTCTAAATTCTAATGCTCTAATGATCTGAATCAAC
>JBGMRC010000051.1:0-8283 GCA_048061075.1 bacterium
ACTGCTCCCACTGCGAAACCAAATGTGATGAGGAAAAAGACTGTAAGCCAGAGTATGTCCACAAGGTGCCCTAAGTTCACAGTTCCTGTAAACAGGGCCCGGCTGAGATTGACTCCGTGAGTCAATGGGAGGAACCATGCTATCGTCTGGGCCCATTCGGGCAGATTCTCTATTGGGAAGAATATACCGGAAAAGAGGAACATGGGGGCGATTACCAGGGTGAAGTAGTAGGAGAAGAAATCGTAGGATGGAGATTTGGCCGTCACTATCATGGAGAGGGAGGCAAAGAGAAGGCCTATGACAAAAGAAAGGGGAAGGACGAGGATGGCCCATGGACTTGCCACCAGCCCGAAAAATGATATGACCAGCAGCATCGCCGCGCCGGAGAAGAAGCTCTTGGTCGCTCCCCACAGGATCTCGCCCGCCACTATCTCGTCCAGGGAAACGGGAGTGGCCAGGATGGCGTCGTATGTCTGCTGTCTGGTCATGCGTGTGAATGCTCCGAATGTGCACTCAAAGGTGGCCGAGTACATGGCGGCTGAGCACACCAGGCCGGGCGCAAGGAATGCTATGTAAGGGACCCCATTCACGGTTCCCACCATCTTCCCCAATCCCCATCCCATGGCCAGGAGATAGAGGAGGGGTTCACCCAGGTTCCCGATAAGGCTGGCCTTGTAGTAGGTTGTCCATACCCTGAAGTCCCTGTACCAAACGCAAAAGGCGCGAAGTGTTATGTCCGGGATCAGGGAACCCGTATGGGGCGCCCTTGCAGGCGGCACAGGGACAGTCGGTCCGCTCATTCCTTCAGCTCCCTCCCGGTAAGGCGCAGGAAGACGTCCTCCAAAGTGGCGCGCCGGTGAAGAACGGTCCGCTCCGGTCCGATGTTTATCCTTCCAAGAAGCTTCCGGGCATCGGGTGTATAGAGGTAAAGTGTGTCGGCTGAGCACTCCACCTCAACTCCTTCAAGATCGGCGCTGCCATTAATGGCCGTAAGGCACTCATCCCTTCCCTCGTTTTCTACCAGCCGGATCTCCAGGACCTCTTTTCCCACGTGCCGCCTTACCAGGTCCGCGGGACCTCCTTCCACCAGGATCTTCCCATGGTCCATGATGACAAGGCGGCCGCAGAGCTGCTCGGCCTCGTCCATGTAATGTGTGGTCAATACAAGGGTAACGCCCTGCCCCTGGAGTGAGCGGAGCTTCTGCCAGATCAGGTGTCTCGCCTGGGGGTCCAGGCCGGTGGTGGGTTCGTCCAGAATGAGTACCTCAGGGTTGTTAATTAGCCCCCTGGCGATAAGCAGGCGGCGTTGCATTCCCCCCGACAGCTGCATTATGGGGTTATTGGCATGATCTTCCAGCTGAAAGAATCGCAGTATTTCTATGGCCTGTTTTCTGGCTTTACGTCGGGGGATTCCGTGGTACATGGAGTAGACAAGAAGATTCTCGAGGACTTTCAAGTCCGTGTCCAGGTTGTTTTCCTGAGGGACTATTCCTATACGCGACTTTACTTTCCGTGCATTTGTCGATACATCCATGCCGAGCACAGACAGGGTCCCCTCGGTCACCGGCAGGTGGTTGGTGATCATGCGCATCGTTGTGGTTTTGCCCGCTCCGTTGGGGCCAAGGAAACCGAAACACTCTCCCTTGTGGACACTGAATGAGATACTGTCAACTGCCGTAAAGTCGCCGAACCTTTTTGTCAGATCCGTGGCGTTGAGGATCAAGTCGTTATTCTGTTTCAACTAATGCTCCTCTGGAACTCGGTCATACTTTTATCACTACAGTATCAACAAACTTGTCGTGCCACGCCTGTTTCCTCCTGTCCCATATGGCCCAGATATATCCTATATACAGCAGGCTGGATGGAATATATCCCAGTGTCCGGCCCAGGGCCCTGGCATAACTTATCTTTTCTCCTCCGGTACGAATAACTCGGAGACCGAGAGCTTTTTTCCCGGGCGTCTGTCCGGTGGACCCGAGAAAAACGGTATGATAGGTGAGCCAGACTATGAAGTAGATCATCTTGATGCTGGTGCTGAAAGTGGCGTTGGCCCAGGCGCTGCCCGGAAATGACCCAGCGCCGATCGTAAATGTGAACCCGGAAAGCATTGCCAGGAAGATCGTTATGAAGGCCAGGATGATATCGTCTATCACCAGTGCGGCGAACCTGCGCTTGACGCTAGCCAGCCTGCCCGGCAAGGAAGAGACTTCCCTGGTGCCAATGATCGGGGTTTCGGCCTGTCTGCCTGTGCTTGACAGCCTTGCCATCGGGGACTGACAGGATGGGCAATATGGGGTCCCATAATCGATCGCTCCGCAGACTGAACACTGACTTTTCACGTAATTGCTCCTTTATCCCAGATCGCCGAAGATGCTGCCCAGAACTGCCGCTCCGGCGGTAGCCGCGGTCTCGGTTCTGAGTATTCTTGGACCGAAGCTGGCAGCTATGAAGCCCCTTTCAACGAGATAGTGGATCTCACCATCTGTAAATCCACCCACAGGTCCGATCACAAGGAGACATGAGCCGGGATCTGCGATATTGTTGACGGCTTCTTTAATGGGCGGTGATGAGCCTGATTCCCACAGAACGATGGGCAGATCGTATTCGAAAGGCTTAAGGTCTTTCAGGATGACGGGAGAACCAAGCTCTGGAAAACGCGCACGTCCGCACTGCTTGCAGGCGGATATTATGGTCTTTTCAAGGCGTGCCTGCCTCGGCCAGGGTTTTGCGGGTTTGACCTCGGTCCTTTCCGTGATCAGAGGGATGAAAGCGGCCACACCCAGTTCAGTACACTTCTGGAGGGCCCATTCGAAACGCTCTCCCTTAACTATTCCCATAGCCATGATCAGGGAAAATGATGGATCATCTTCGGTTTCGGTAGATTTTATTTCCAGTTCCCCCCCCTCAGAGGAAATGGAAAGGAAGACGGCTCTGTGCATATTCCCCAGTCCGTCCACTAGCTCAACTTCATCCCCCGGTCCCAGACGCATTACATTCCTGGCGTGATGCAGTTCTTCGCCTTTAAGAACCGCGGTCTTCCCCTGGACTTTATCCGGCTCGATATAGAATGTTCTGCTCGACATTTAATTAAGCTTACAGTTGATGGTTGTTGGTTAAATAGAGATTGGAAATTAGAGTATTGGAAATTGGTTCCATTAATCACCAATCACTAATTACTAATCACTCATAACGCTTCACGCATTACGCGTCACGATCTAAAGGAAAGCGCTACCCACTCCCCTTCACTTAATTCGTCAGACAAACTCAAACCCGATTCAGCAAGGGCTTCAATGACCCCGTCCCTGTCATCATCCATTATGCCTGATACTATAAGAGTGCCTCCATCGGCAAGGGAGTTTGCAAGATCACGGGAGATATATATTAAGAGACCTCCGGTGAGGTTAGCGGTTACAAGATCATATTTGTTCGCAACAGACCTGATCGTTCCCTCTCGGACTTCTACAATTTCAGTGACGTTATTGTCCAGTACGTTCTGCTCAGCCACGGAGACAGCAGTTGGGCTGATATCCACTGCCAGAACTTTCCTTGCGCCGAGGAACGCCCCGGCAATGGCCAGGATCCCAGTGCCGGTGCCCAGGTCAAGCATCCTGTCGCAGGTTTTACGTGCCAACTCAAGGTCCAGGAGGACAAGGCACAGCCGGGTTGTCGCGTGGGTGCCCGTCCCAAAAGCGAGTCCCGGGTCCACAACGATCTCCCTCCCGCCGCTGGGCGGACACCACGACGGCCTGACCGTCAAACGTTCTGAGACTGTTACGAGGGTATGCTGAGACCTGAAAACAGCCATCCAGTCCTCTTCGGGCACCTCCTCTGAGGAAAGACATCCTTCCCGGTTAATAAGTCCCATCTCGGACAAACTGGCCATATATTTTTCCAAACCTGCAAGAATCCCGTCCGCGTTTTCAATATCCGCATAGGCGGTTATCAGTATTCTTTCACTGGATTCGTCAATGATAACCCCGCCTGTTGAGGTTGACAGGTGATCTGATACCGCCTCGGCCGCTTCCGGGGTGACAGAAACAGCGATCTTTTTATAGATCCTGTTATTCATAAGTGAAACTTTAACATAACCAAAAACCAGTGTCTGGTTTTGGGTGGTTCTCCTTTGGGGGGAAGAAAAGGATTTCCTTTAAGACTACGCCCTTCGCACTACGCCCAACGCACTTCGCCTGTGCTAAGATCGATGTACTCTGTATTTAAACAGGCGACCTTGACAGGATTAACCCTGAAACGTAATCTATCACATTCTGTTCGGAGTGACGCAGAGCTATCCTGAGGAAAGAAGAGGAAACATCTTGAGAATCAGAAAGATACCAACAGGTAGACAGCGCAAGAAAAGGCAAATGAGGTTCCTGTTCCGCTCGAGCATGTACACAGCTCTGGCAGGCCTTGTTTTTTTGATCGCTGTACTGGCATATTTCAGCATAAAACTGCCCAAACTCAACAGCATTGAGGATTACCAGCCTTCTTTGCCTACTATTGTTTTCGACCGGAATGATAACGAAATAACCCGCTTCTTCACTGAAAACAGGGAGCTTATTTCCATAGATCAGGTTCCGAGGATGGTTATTGACGCGATCCTGGCCATTGAGGATTCAAACTACTATGAGCACAAAGGGCTTGATTATGTCGGTATTTTCAGAGCTTTTCTGAAAAACATCCGCGCCCAGAAAGTCGTTCAGGGGGGAAGTACAATTACTCAACAAGTTGCCAAGTCGCTGCTTCTTTCCAGGGAGAGGACCTACACCAGGAAAATAAAGGAAGCCATCCTCGCGAGGCGGATGAATAAACGGTTCAGCAAGGATGAGGTTCTCGAGATATATCTCAACCAGATCTACTTCGGTTTCGGCAGTTACGGTATTGAGGCAGCTGCCAAAAACTACTTCAAAAAGCACGTCTGGGAACTGGAACTTCACGAAGCCGCGCTCCTCGCGGGCCTTCCCAAGGCTCCAAGCGCCAACTCTCCAACCAGGAATCCCCAGGAAGCCTTAAAACGCCGAAATCTTGTTCTGGCCAGGATGACCGAGGAGAACTACATCCTGCCGCTGGATGAAGCTGAAGCAGCCAGCAAGCCGCTGGACATAGATCCCAACAATCCGCCTGAGGACGACCCGGTAGCCTATTTCGCAGAGTACGTAAGACGCTATCTTTACGATAAATATGGTGAAGATGAGCTCTACCGCGGTGGGCTCAAGGTCTATACTACTCTGGATATGGATCTTCAAAGGGCTGCGGTGGAAGCTGTCCGGAAGGGCCTGCTTGCACTGGACAGGAGACAGGGGTTCCGCGGACCCCTGGAATTCGTATCCTCCGAGAGGTTCCCCGAGGCCCTGGAGGGGATAAGGGTTGATAACGGACTCATTGATTCAGCATATACGATCACTGATGAAATTCCCTTCAGTGACGGCCAAGCCGTCAAAGCCCTTGTTCTGAGAGTAAGCAGGCGGGGAGCCGAGCTTGATCTGGGAGGCATTTCCGGATATCTGCCGCTAGAGGAGATGAAATGGGCCAGGCGTATAAACCCGGACGTGGAGTATGTCAACAATGTGGTCAAGGATGCAAGGAAGGCGCTGAGCGTCGGTTCCATGATCAAGGTCAAGTACCTGAACAGGAAAGATCCAGAGCGCGGTGAACTCTTTACCCTTGACCAGGATCCGGCTGTCGAAGGGGCCCTTATCAGTATCGATGCCCCCACCGGTCAGATACTTGCCCTGGTTGGTGGGTTCGATTACAGGAAAAGCGAATTCAATCGCGCTACCCAGGCAAGGCGTCAACCCGGATCCGCTTTCAAACCCATCGTTTACAGCGCGGCCATGGATAATGGATTCACGCCATCCTCGATAATCATCGATTCACCCATCATCTACGACGATCCCATGGTCGAACTCAAATGGAAGCCCGCGAACTATGAAGAGAAGTTCTACGGTCCCACAACACTCAGGACAGGTATCACGAAATCCAGGAACGTTGTGACTATAAAGCTTGTCCAGAAACTGGGTTTGCAGACGGTGATCCAGTACGCGAAAAGATTCGGCCTGGAAAAGGACCTGCCCGAGGATCTGTCTCTCGCCCTTGGCTCCCTGGGTGTAACCCCCCTTGAGCTTACTTCGGCCTATTCGGTGTTCGCCAATCTTGGGCTTCGGGCTACACCGTGGAGCGTCAGGAAGGTGGAGGACAGGGGTGGTATGGTCCTGGAACAGGGTGGTCCCGAGCTTGTCAGGACCCTTTCCGAGGACACCGCGTATATTATGCAGAACCTGCTTCGCGGTGTTGTACAGCACGGCACAGGATGGCGCACCAAAGCCCTGGGACGACCCACCGGTGGAAAAACAGGTACGACCAACGACATGATCGACGCCTGGTATATGGGCTTTACGCCGCGCATAGTCACGGGTGTCTGGGTGGGGTTTGATGAAGAGGCGTCTCTGGGAGTTAACGAGACAGGTTCCCGCGCCGCGGCGCCGATCTGGATCGACTTCATGAAGAAGGCTCTGAAGGGAAGAACAGCATTGCCCTTCCCGCCTCCGCCTCCTGGTGTTGAGATGGTCAAGGTGGATCTTAAATCCGGACTGCTGGCAGTCCCTGGCTCCACAAAGTTTATTTATGAAAGCTTCAAGATAGGGACCGGTCCCCGGCAGTACGCCAAGACGCTGGAACGGAAGGATGGCACTGCCAGGAGAAGCTACACACCGGGCTATATTCCACCCTCCGATCTCCCGGGACTCCTTCCCAGAGATTTCTGAGAATGGATGTGAGTACGATCACTCGTCGCAGAAGATCATCGGCGGCCAGAGGATGGGCCACTTTATCTGTCATGATATTGGCTTTTTTCCTGAGCGTTGTATTCCATGCGGCATCCATCGAGGCCGATCCCCTTTCCGTCATGCAGTCAAGGGGTATGATCAATTCGCCCTTCACAGTATTGGAGCGCGCCGGAAGCAGCCTTGAGCTCGGTTCCATAGTCTCTGCCTTTTCCCTGAAAACAAGTATGGATTTTCTCGGTGAGAGGCTGGACCTGGTGGGGGAAAAAGGGTCGGTTCGTCTCATGATCGATTCTCCCCTTATCCTTTCAAAAGGCGCATATGAAGTTCTGTCCACGCCCATGAGGACAGTGGGAGGTAATATACTGGTTCCGACGGATTTCCTGACGAAGGCTCTGCCCGCCCTGCTTGGAAGATCTGTTGCCGTTGACGAGAAGGGCAGCACGGTCCTTCTGGGTGAAGAGGGAACAGGTGCTTTTGATGGTGTGGATCCGGAGGGTCTGGTCAGGCTTGCGGCATTTATAGACAGGGATAAGCTCCTTCCCCCCGAGATGAAAAAACTGGTGCCTAGAGGCCTGAAGGTTGTTGTGATCGATCCGGGACACGGCGGGCGGGATAAGGGAGCAAAGGGCGGTACCGGAACGCAGGAGAAAGACCTGGTACTCTCCATATCCCAGAAGCTCAGGACGATGCTGGAGGAAGACCTCGGAGTGAAGGTGGTGCTGACCAGGACCGCCGACTATTTCGTGGGTCTGAAAGAGAGAACGGCTATAGCGAACAACAACAGGGCGGAACTCTTCCTCAGTATCCACACCAATGCGGCGTTCAGAAGATCTGTCAGGGGTTATGAGACCTACTATCTGAGTTTTTCAGCTTCCGACCTTGAGTCTTCTCAGGTGGCCCTTCTGGAGAACAGATCGCTGGGAGTTGAAGGTAAACAGGGAGAGGAAGCTCTTCTTGAAGCCATATTATGGGATATGGCTCAGTTGGAGTTTATCAATCAAAGCGGCGAACTGGCGGCACGTGTGCAGCAGAACCTGGTTAAAAGTGCCGGCGGCCGGGATCGGGGTGTACGTCAGGCACCTTTAGCAGTCCTCATGGGAGCTCGCATGCCCGCAACACTGGTGGAGGTGGGCTTCATCACCAATCCGGAGCAGGAGGTCAAGCTGAACAGGGAAACCTACCAGGCCCGCATAGCCAGATCCCTCTTCGAAGCTGTTTCCGATTACAACAGAAGCCTGATACGGGGCGAATTAAGGGGGCGGTGAATTGAAAAAAGGCCGTCTCGTAACAGTTCTGTTGGTCGTTACTATCGCCGCATCCGTATCGGCATTGCTCCTTTACCGCTCGATCCAGCAAAAACGGGATGGGCTGTCAGCGTTTGAGCCATCCATATCTGTGCAAACTACGGGGGAAATGCTCACCATTGACCTTTATTTCACCGACAGGGAGGGAAGCAGGCTTGCCCTCGAAAGAAGAGAGATCCCGGTCGGTTTCATCGATG
>JBGMRC010000052.1:0-8223 GCA_048061075.1 bacterium
AGCGAAGTGGACAAGGTCAAGAAGTCCGAAAGCGGCATGATCGTCGATCCCATTACCATGCATCCTGACCAGAAGATCCACGAAGCTCTCGAACAGATGAAAAAATACAGGATCTCGGGGCTGCCGATCACGGCTGATGGTAAAAGGAGTGGCAAGCTAGTGGGGATCCTCACGAACAGGGATCTCAGGTTCGAAACGCAGCTTGACCGGAAAGTATCAGAGGTCATGACCAGGGAGAATCTGGTAACAGTTTCTGAAGGTATAAACCTGGAGAGCGCGAAAAGCCTCCTGCATGAACACCGCATTGAGAAGCTCCTGGTAGTGGATGACGATTACAGGCTTACCGGGCTCATCACCATCAAGGATATAGAGAAATCCCGCAAATACCCCAATGCCTGCAAAGATACAATGGGCAGGCTACGCGTGGGAGCTGCTGTCGGTGTTGGCGAGGACCTTGACGAGAGGGCGCAGGCGCTTGTGTCATCCGGCGTAGACCTTCTCTGCGTAGATACGGCCCATGGCCACTCTGATGGAGTGATCAGTACGGTTAAAGTCCTCAAGGACCGTTTTAGCGATTTGGAGATCATGGCCGGCAATGTGGCTACTGGGGAAGGAACGACAGCCCTTATTGATGCCGGGGTGGACGCCGTAAAAATAGGAGTGGGTCCTGGATCTATCTGTACAACCCGCATCGTTTCTGGCGTTGGAGTGCCCCAGATCTCGGCCATAAATGAATGCGCCAGGGCTGTTGAGGGGACCGGAGTGCCCATTGTGGCGGACGGTGGGATAAAGTTCTCCGGTGATATAGTAAAGGCGATCGCGGCAGGAGCCCACTCGGTAATGATCGGAAGTCTGTTTGCGGGTACAGATGAGAGTCCTGGAGAACTGGTCCTGTATCAGGGCCGCTCCTACAAGGTATACCGGGGCATGGGGTCCGTAGAGGCTATGAAACAGGGGAGTGGCGACCGCTATTTCCAGGATCCTGACACCATGGAGGGCAAGCTGGTTCCTGAGGGTATAGAGGGGCGGGTACCTTTCAGAGGCCTGCTGTCCGCAACGGTTTTCCAGCTCATTGGCGGTCTCAGATCCGGCATGGGATATACAGGGAGCGGTGACCTGAACGCCCTGAGGAAGGGCGCCAAATTCGTGAGAATAACAGCCGCCGGCCTCAAGGAAAGCCACGTTCACGATGTAATAATCACTAAAGAAGCCCCCAATTACTGGCTTGAATAGTACTTAAAATCAGTTCCAAGTTAAAAGTTTCAGGTTTCACGTTAATGAGAAATAGGCTCCTTGAAACATGAAACTTTAAACTTGAAACCAGATTGCTATGCAATACCAGATTCTCAAACAGCTCATCCGGAGGTCCATCCTTGACCGAAGTTGATATTCATAAAGAAAAGGTACTGATCCTCGATTTCGGTAGCCAGTACACCCAGCTCATAGCCCGGCGGGTCAGGGAGCTTAAGGTTTACTGTGAGATCATGCCATGTACCGTCGACCTGGAGAGAATAAAAGCATTTCGCCCCAAGGGGATCATACTCTCAGGGGGACCGGCAAGTGTTCTGGATGAGAGTGCGCCCCTTCTGGAGAAGGAAGTCCTGGAACTGGATGTGCCCTTCCTGGGTATCTGTTACGGTTTGCAGCTTATCACACATCTCCTGGGGGGAGTGGTCGGTAAGGCCGCAAAAAGGGAATATGGATCGGCCACCCTTCAGATCGACGATAACGAGGATCTGTTCTCGGGATTTGCTGCCGGCCGGAAAAACAGGATCAAGGTCTGGATGAGCCACGGTGACAGGATCGAATCACCTCCTGATGGGTTCACGCCGTTGGCCCACACCGACAACTCCCCGGTGGCTGCCATGAAAGATGCCTCATCAAGGCTGTACGCGGTACAGTTCCACCCGGAAGTTGTTCATACACCCAGGGGCCGGGAAGTCCTGGAGAACTTCCTCTTCAAGATCTGCGGCCTGTCACCACTATGGACAGCACGTTCCTACATAGATATGGCAGTTGAGCAGATCAGACAAACAGTCGGTGAGGACGGCAGGGTTCTGTGCGCCCTTTCGGGGGGTGTGGACTCATCCGTGGTAGCTGTTTTGGTTCACCGGGCGATCGGAGACAGACTCACCTGTGTTTTTGTAGACAACGGCTTATTGCGAAAAGGTGAAGTCGAGAGGGTAAAGACCGTCTTTACGGATTACTTTCATATTCCGCTGGTGGTAGTGAGCGCGGCGGATCAATTCGTAAATAAGCTGAAGGGCGTTACCGACCCGGAACAGAAGAGAGTTATCATAGGGAACCAGTTCATAGACCTTTTCGAAAAGGAAGCCGAAAAGCTCGGCGATATCAAATACCTGGCCCAGGGGACTCTCTACCCTGACGTTATTGAGAGCGTCTCCTTCAAGGGGCCGTCGGCTACTATCAAGACCCATCACAATGTGGGTGGTCTGCCCGAGGTGATGAACCTGGAACTTATTGAGCCCCTCAGGGAGCTTTTCAAAGACGAGGTGAGGGAGGTTGGAAAAGGGCTTGGTATGCCGGCAGAGATCATTATGAGGCATCCCTTCCCCGGTCCCGGCCTTGGGATAAGGATCCTGGGCGAGGTGACCTCCGAGAGGCTGGAGGTGCTCAGGGAGGCGGACGCAATAATGCGTGAGGAGATAAGGGCTTCAGGCCTGCACGACACTATCTGGCAGGCACTTGCGGTTTTGCTGCCCACGAAAACGGTGGGCGTAATGGGAGACGAGAGGACCTACGAGAACGTTGTGGCGATCAGGGCCGTTCACAGCCTGGACGGCATGACGGCTGATTGGGTCAAACTTCCCTACGATCTGCTTGGGAGTATATCCACCAGGATCATAAACGAGGTCCGCGGGGTGAACAGGGTTGTCTATGATGTCAGTTCAAAGCCTCCCGCGACAATTGAGTGGGAGTGATCTGCCGGGATGAAACACGCTGATTTCGTTCATCTTCATGCCCATACTTCCTACAGCCTTCTGGATGGCGCATGCCGGATCAGCGACCTCACCCGTTTGGCTGCGGACATGCGTTTTCCCGCCCTGGCTATTACCGATCACGGCGGAATGTTCGGAGTTGTGGAGTTCTACGAAAAAGCTCTGGCTGCCGGCATAAAACCCATTATAGGCAGCGAGTTCTATGTAGCGCCCGGAAGCAGGACCGAAAGGCAGGCTGACAAGAGCGGTGAGACAGCCTATCACGTCATATTGCTTGCCAGGAACCTCGACGGCTACCACAACCTGCTCAAGCTGTCGTCCGTGGCCTACCTTGACGGGTTCTACTATAAACCCAGGATCGACAGGAAGATCCTTTCAAAGCACAGCGATGGGATTATCGCCCTTTCAGGCTGTCTCAAAGGGGAGGTAGCAAGACGCCTGTCACTTGGTTTGGAAAATGAAGCTGTCCAGTCGGCGGAGTGGTACAAGGGTATTTTTCCAGACTCGTATTATCTCGAACTTCAGCACAACGGCCTCGAGGAGCAGACCAGGATCAACTCCCGCCTGGCAGAGATGTCTTCGGATCTAAACATACCCATAGTAGCCACCAACGATGTTCACTACCTGAAGAGGGACGACAGGCGGATGCACGATGTCCTGCTCTGCATCCAGACTGGTAAGACCGTTAACGATGAGAACAGGATGAGCATGGATTCCCAGGAGCTTCACCTGAAATCCGCCGAAGAGATGGCGGCCCAGTTCGCTGATTACCCGGAAGCTCTGAAAAACACACTGGAAATCGCGGAGCGCTGCAACCTGGAGATCCCCATGGGAAAGATCCAGATGCCCCGCTTCGATGTGCCGGATGATATATCCACGGAAGCTTATCTCGCCGGCGAGGCGAGAAAGGGCTTCGAGTCCAGGATGGAGGCCTTAAAGCAGAAGATCCCGGAGGACCTTTGGGAGGAGACCCTGGAGAGATACCAGAAGAGGCTGGGAGCGGAGCTGGAGACCGTAACGGAGATGGGATATTCCAGCTATTTCCTGATAGTCTGGGATTTTATCCGTTTTGCCCGGGGAAGAGGTATCCCTGTGGGGCCGGGACGTGGCTCGGCTGCCGGTTCGCTTGTGGCCTACTCGCTATCCATAACCGATGTCGATCCCATCGAATATGGTCTGCTTTTCGAACGTTTTCTCAACCCTGAGAGGATCAGCATGCCCGACATCGATGTTGATTTCTGCATGGATCGCAGGGATGAGGTCCTGAAATATGTTTACGAAAAGTACGGCGAGGACCGGGTGGCGCAGATCATTACCTTCGGGACTATGGCTGCGAGGGGTGCGATAAGGGACGTGGGAAGAGCGCTGGATATGAGCTACGCCGAAGTGGACAGGATAGCCAAGCTCGTTCCGGATGTTCTCAATATCAAGCTCGCCAGGGCCATAGAACAGGAGCCCCAACTCAAAACTCTTGCTGAAAAGGATAAAAGGGTGGCGGAGCTGCTCGAACTGGCCCTGAAGGTAGAAGGCCTTCAAAGGCACGCCTCTATCCATGCCGCCGGTGTCGTGATCAGCAGCAGCCGTCTCGACGAAAGCGTTCCTCTATACAAGGGTACCAAAGGGGACGAGGTGATCACCCAGTTCGATATGAACGTCCTTGAGCGCCTGGGGCTGGTCAAGTTTGATTTCCTGGGCCTGAGGACGCTTACGATGATCGACTATGCTCTCTCCCTTGTAAACAGGAGAAGGCAGGACGAGAAAAAAGAGGACCTCGTAATTGAAGACCTGGATCTCAACGACCCGGAGACATACGACCTTCTGTCTTCAGGTGAGACCGATGGCGTATTTCAGCTTGAAAGCTCGGGAATGAAAGACCTGCTGGTGAAGATCAAACCCACCAACTTCGAGGACCTGATAGCACTTGTCGCCCTTTACCGACCAGGTCCTCTGGGAAGCGGGATGGTTACAGATTTTATTGAAAGGAAACACGGGCGCAAGGAGGTGGCCTACGACCTTGATGAACTGGAGACGATCCTTTCAGAAACATACGGTGTTGCCGTATACCAGGAGCAGGTGATGCAGATCGCCCAGCAGCTCGCGAATTTCAGTCTTGGAGAAGCGGATATTCTTCGCAGGGCAATGGGAAAGAAAAAACGCGACGAGATGCAGCAGCAGCGGGAGCGCTTCATTGAAGGGTGCAAGGAGAACGGGACACCCGAAAGAAAGGCGGCGGAGCAGTTTGAGAAGTTAACGGAATTTGCCGAGTACGGCTTCAATAAATCCCACAGCGCCGCCTATGCCCTTATCTCCTTCAGGACCGCCTATCTGAAGGCCCACTATCCGTCTGAATTCATGGCTGCCCTCCTAACCAGCGAGATGGACAACACAGATAAGGTTACTGCCCATATCGGTGTATGCAAGGAGATGGGTATAAGTGTGCTTCCCCCGGATATAAATGAATCCGGCATCCGGTTCACCGTGTCCGGAGACGGGATCCGCTTCGGTCTCGGTGCCGTAAAGAACGTGGGGGTAGCCGCTCTCGAGGAAACTCTCCGGGTGAGGACCCAGGACGGTGCCTTCACCAGCCTGGAGGATTTCTGTATGAGGGTCGATCTCAGAAAGGTTAACCGCAGGGTAGTGGAAAGCCTGATCAAATCGGGGGCTTTCGACGGATCTGCCGGATCCGCCGGTCACAGGGCACAGTACCTTGCCGCCCTGGACAAAGCCATGGAGAGGGGACAGAAGGCCGCAAGGGACAGGGAGAACGGCCAGATAACCATGTTCGATGCACAGACTGATGCCGGCGTTCCCCAAGGACTTTCCGATGTGGAGCCCTGGACCGAGCAACAGAGGCTGGCTTATGAGAAGGCAAGCCTGGGGTTTTATATCACGGGTCATCCGCTGGAAAAATATGATCATGAAATGGAACGGTACGTTACATCGGACCTCTCGCGCCTGGCTGAACTGCCGGATGGGGCGTCCGTCAGGGTGGCCGGTATCATACAGAATATAAAAGAGATCAACACAAAAAAAGGCGACAGGATGGCTTTCGTTACTCTCGAGGACCTTCACGGCAGTGTGGAGATTATCGTCTTTGCAGATGTTTTCAAGGAAAACTCGTCTATAATCCTGTCATCGGATCCGATCCTTGTCCAGGGGATCCTGGACGCATCCGGAGACAAACCCAAGATCAAGTCGCAGAAGATGTATGACCTGGAATCCTACAGGAAAAAGGTCACAAAGGTCGTGCAGATAGACCTGACCACTATCGGGCTTTCCCGGGAGGATCTGGATTCTTTGAAGGATGTACTGAAAAGACACGAGGGGAACTGCAGCGTCAAACTGAAGTTGACGATACCCACAAAAGCGGAAGCCTTCATTCGCCTCGGAGAGGACTTCAAGGTCTCTTCCTCGGAGGATGTAGTGCTGGAGTTAGAGGAGCTCTTCGGAAGCGGAATCGTCACCTTCCAGTGAGGAGTTGATATGGTGGAATTTTATCTGGATTTTGAAAAACCAATAGTAGAGCTGGAACGGAAGATCTCCGAACTTCGCCACGCCGAAGCGGAAGAGCCCAGTGTGGATCTTTCCGATGGCATCGCCAAGCTGGAAAAGAAGCTTGAAAAGATGCGAAAGGATATCTATTCCCGGCTGGACAGATATCAGAGCACCCAGCTTGCAAGGCACCCGATGAGACCCTATACGCTGGACTATATTGAGATGCTGCTTACCGATTTTATCGAGCTGCACGGGGACAGGAATTTTGCTGATGACAGGTCCATTGTCGGGGGAGTTGCCCGCCTGT
This sequence comes from bacterium, assembly GCA_048061075.1. Classification (GTDB taxonomy): domain Bacteria; phylum BMS3Abin14; class BMS3Abin14; order BMS3Abin14; family BMS3Abin14; genus SZUA-178. The sequence continues at coordinate 6,763 of JBGMRC010000052.1, forward strand.
ACGGTAAGCCGATCATGGTTATTGGACACCAGAAGGGCAGGAACACGAAGGAAAAAATTATCAGAAACTTCGGGATGGCCCATCCGGAAGGTTACAGGAAAGCCCTGAGGCTGATGAAGATGGCCGAGAGGTTCAGGATGCCGATCCTTACCCTGATCGATACACCTGGAGCTTTCCCCGGCATTGAGGCCGAGGAGAGGGGCCAGGCCGAAGCCATCGCAAGGAACCTCATAGAGATGGCGGACCTTACCGTTCCCTTCATAACAGTTGTTACCGGTGAAGGAGGCAGTGGGGGTGCGCTGGGACTGGCAATGGCAAACCGTGTGCTCATGCTTGAAAACAGCATTTACAGCGTGATCTCTCCGGAGGGCTGCGCCGCCATTCTCTGGAAAAACCAGGATTACGCCAAGGATGCCGCCGAAGCGATGAGAATTACAGCTCAGGACAGCCTGGAAAACAAGATCGTTGATGAGATCATCCCTGAACCTTTAGGTGGCGCGCACAGGAACTATGAGGCTACGGCAGAGGCTCTCGGAAGGGCGGTAAAAACTCACCTTGCGCAACTGGAAAAGATGTCACCTGCAGAACTTGTGGAGGACAGATGGAGACGGTTCAGGGATCTTGGCGTTTACACCGAGCCGAAACAGGGATGAGTGAGAATCTGAACATAGCGTATCTGGGACCCGAAGCCACATTCACACATCAGGCTGCTGTGAAGGCGTTCGGGGAGAAGTCAGATTATTCTTCGGCCGAAAATATCGATGAGATATTTTCAATGGTCCAGGATGACAGAGCCCAGCGTGGCGTTGCTCCTGTGGAGAACTCAAATGAGGGTGTCGTAACCTCCACAATGGATCTGCTGGTAGATTCGACCCTGGTCATATCCGGTGAAATTATTCTGCCCATTCACCTGATGCTCCTGTCCAGGGAGAAGGATATCTCCTCAGTCAGTACAGTTTATTCTCACCCACAGGCACTGGCTCAGTGCCGTAAATGGCTCAAAAAACACCTTCCGTATTGCACATCCCTGGACACGAAAAGCACTTCAGAAGCAGCCTACATCTGTACGCAGAGGGATAGAACAGCTGCTATAGCAGGAGAACTGGCCGGGGAACTATACGGGCTTTGGGCATTAGCCCGGGACATAGGAGACTGGGAGGAGAATCTCACCCGTTTCCTGGTCTTTTCCAAAGAACCCACGAAACAGACGGGCAGCGACAAGACATCTGTAGTCTTCTCGATCAAGGATCGCGTGGGGGCACTATATGAGATGCTCAAGCCTTTTCATGAGAACGGCATAAACCTTACAAAAATAGAATCCCGACCATCGAAAAAGAAGGCCTGGGACTACCTGTTTTTCATAGATTTCGAGGGACACTGCGAGGACGAGATCGTAAAAAACACCCTTTCTTCTCTGGCGGACCTGTGCCTCTTCCTGAAGGTGCTGGGATCGTATCCGGT
>JBGMRC010000053.1:0-8130 GCA_048061075.1 bacterium
AGGCGAAAATAATAGCCCACTATTCTGATGGAAGGCTAGTAAAGGGTTTTTCCACCGATTTTGCTCCCAACAAGCCCATGTTCCACATCGGGACCGGCCCCACCGATACGGGTGCCGAGGTGATGATAATCGAGCTGAAAGCGGTTTTCTTCGTGAAAGATTTTGAAGGGAATCCCAACCATGAAAGAAAGAAATATTTCGACGAAGGAGAAAAGGTACAGGGCCGCAAGGCCCAGATCACGTTCAACGACGGTGAGATAATGGTGGGGGTTGTCCAGAGCTACGACCCGGAAAGGCAGGGTTTCTTCCTGATACCGGCAGACAAGGACGCCAACAACATAAGGGTTTATATCGTTTCCGCGTCCATTGCGGACATTTCGTTCACATAGAAGGAGGTTCATCATGGCGGCTATTTTTGACCAGACTATTATCAACAATATGGCGCTCTCCAACCGCCTGGTTCGCTCGGCCACCTGGGAGGCCATGTGCGACGACGACGGCAGGCCCACGGGCAGATTGACGGATTTCTACCGCGATCTGGCTCATGGTGGTGTCGGCCTTATCGTTACTGGCTACACCTTTGTGAGTCCAGAGGGTAAGCAGCTTCACGGCAAGATGGGCATTCACACCGATGAGTTTGAACAGGACTACAGAAAACTGACAGGCACTGTCCACGATGCCGGCGGCAAGATAGCCGTTCAGCTGGTCCACGCCGGAGGCCAGACCGATACAAAAAATGCCGGCAGGCAGCCGCTGGCCCCGTCGGCAGTTGAGGTAGACCAGTTTTCTGAAGTACCTGCAGAGCTCACCGGGGATGAAATAGGCGGGATCGTTGCTGCTTTTGGAGATGCCGCGCGCAGGGCGAAAGACTGGGGCTTTGACGCGGTGCAGCTCCACGGCGGCCACGGATACCTGATAACCCAGTTCCTCTCACCTCTTACAAACCGCAGGACAGATGAATACGGCGGCAGCGTCGAGAACCGAAGCCGATTCGCGCTGGAAGTCTACAGTATTGTCAGGGACGCAGTGGGTAAGGATTTTCCGGTAATGATCAAACTCAACGGTGCGGACAACCTGGAGGGCGGCCTTCAGATCGACGATGCTGTCTATGCTGCCGGGAAACTATCCGAGGCCGGCATAGATGCCATTGAAGTAACTGGTGGCACCGCGGTATCGAGAGCCGCAGGACCCGTGCGCACAAAGATCGACGCTCCTGAAAAGGAAGCATATAACATGGATCTCGCCCGCCGTATAAAGGAAGCGGTTACCTGTCCGGTGATGGTTGTGGGCGGCTTCAGGTCAATAGGAGTCGCCGAGCCGGCAATAAATGACGACGGTGTGGATTACATAGCCATGTCCCGGCCCTTTATCAGGGAACCCGGTCTTGCCAACCGCTGGCAGGATGGGGACCTTGCCACGGCTACCTGTATTTCATGCAACGGCTGTTTCGTTGCCGGTCTCAAGGAGGGCGGAATTTACTGCGTTGTGGAGAAAAAGGAACAGGAAAAGAAGGGGTAGGGGATATAGGGGGAGAAATCGGCCGATGAAAGGGAACCTCGTACAAAACACCCTTGCTGATCAGGGTGTATTTTCAAAGATCATTTCCAAATTATTTGGTTGGATATCAAAATAGTGTATTCATAAAGCCGGGCTTTTGGGTGTAATCACTCGCCTTCGCAACCCCCTTTTAGCTTCGCTTCGTGATTCACCAAAATCCCGGCTTTGTATGTAATTATCGAAACCTGTTAATAATAAATTGCCCATCAACTACTTGGAAGATTAACCGTTTGTAACAACTTCATAATCATCGGTTATTATAAGGTTCGCGTCTTTTTTCATTCCCTGGATGATCTCGTGTTCTATTGTCAGGACCTTCTCTATAAAGGAGAAATCCTGGTCGGGATCCCGGGCAATATTTCTTTCCCTTATCTCAGTTAGCCGCTTTTTGAAATCCGACTGGAAAAATGCCTTGATGTCAGCATCTTCCAGGAGAAGGCTGTAGGTAAGATCCACTATAATCACGTCCGACCCGGTAAGGTCCATGGGAACATGCTCGTATCTCCGGGACTCCAGCCTTCTGCAGTCGGAAGGAACTGTAATCTCGTTGATCCCGCGATCCGCGGCAAGGTGAACTGCCGATTCGAGGCGGTCAAAATCGATCTCGCCCGGGCCCAGATATTCAGCTAACCGACTCCTCTCGTACGCTTTGATTCGTGCCAGATGATTATCAGCGGGTGTGAGGAAAAAGAATGCGTCGCCCGGAAGAGTCAGGGTTTCGATCCCAGTTCCCTTGAGGGCGAACCTGAGGTATTCGGCGACTTCACTTTTGCCCGCCCCGGATTCCCCGCCCAGGGCCAGAATAACTCTTCTGCCCTCCTGTTTTGTCTTAACGTTTGCATTTATGATATGCGGGATTAACCCCTTGGCCGCTTTTTTGTGCTTTGCACTTACTACCGGGGGATCGCCCCTCCATACGAAAGCAAGCCTGTGATACGCTCGGCCCTCTCTTTTCAGGAAAACTTCATCAAAACCCTCTCCATTATTCACTAAAGCTGGAGCCTCACCCCTGTGCAGGTTGTCCAGGAGCTCTCCCTGCTGCCTGGCTATGCCGGTCCAGCTGAAGTTTTCCTCGGCAAGTTTGCGGCCGTTGTCTGCCAGGTCTTCAAGGAATCTGCTGTCTTTAACAGCATCCCGGAGCCTTGCAGCTGCCCGGGATGGGTCTTCGGGATCCACTATGAGGGCATGCTTCCCGTCCGTAAGCCACTTTGATATTCCGGCGTTCCTGGAGATCAGGACAGGAGTCCGGGCTGCCATGGCTTCGGCAACGCTCATTCCGAAGGGCTCGAGCATCTGCATGCCCGTGTAAAACAGGCTGCTGCCCACCAGTGGCGACAGCTCCTTCCATCCCAGGCTGGGTATTCTAATTACGTCGCTCCTGGTGAGGTTGTAGTACCCTGTTGTTTCCAGTATCTGATCTTCAACTTCCTGCTCTTCACCCCGGGGTTTTCCAGGGTCTCCCCCAACGATGACCAGGTTCACATCCCGGAAAAGCTCCGGGTCGAGGCGCCTTGCTTCGCCCAGGACTGCAACCACACCTGGAATGTTCTTGGCCCTGGAAAACCGGCCGTAGAAAATAAGATATCTGCCGGAAACCAGGCCGAATCTGCCTGGCAGTTCTTTGTTGCCATCTTGCTTGTCGGCGTTAAAAAATGCCTCGCCCGCGCCTGCCGGCATCACGATATTAGGAAATTCCAGTCCGTAATGGGCTTTTAGAATATTCGGCTCCTCAGGAGTATTTGCGATCTCCAGGTTGGCTCCCTTCAGGGAAGCGATCTCCAGGCTTTCCCTGATCCAGAAGTTGTACTCAGGGTCGAACCACGATTCGGGATTGTCCGGGTCATACCCCAGATTGATCACCTTCAGTATTCCCATGGAGTGGGGGATCACTGTGGAGGGGATCTTGAGCTGCTCCGAGACTTCAGCCGCTCCTGCCATACCATCCGCGTAATGGCCCGTGACAGCCTGAGCTCCAAAGAGGAGGGATACAGCAGTGGCTGCCTCGGCCATCTCCGGGACCAGGGGATAAATATCCTCCTTGCGGATGAACTCATCACCTCCGGCCCGTATGCGGACGAGCCAGAGATTCCGCGCGATGGTTTCCACCCGGGGGTAGGGCTCAAACCATCTGGCCAGGATGATCACCTTTCGACCCTGCCTGGCCCAGGCCTTAGCGACTTCCAGCACGTAATAGGTCTGGCCGCCAGTGTCGGGCACACCCGCCGGCGGAGGATCAGACCAGTACCCGTGAGTGGAGATAGCGACTATCCGTTTGGCATCTTTTGTCTTTCTTCTCCTGCGAAGGACCGGTACGCCATGTTCCTGAAAAAGGTGAAGGTATTCGGCTAGAAGCTCAAAAGACAGGTCGTGATTTGTAGATAATCTCTTCAGCCAATCGTCAGGTATGTTTCCGGATGTTTTTGCCAATTGTTACCTCTCCTCATTTATGGGGTCGGAAGCAGGGGGGTCAGTTCTCGCTTTTCAATATTTTCCAAAAGATTATCATGTGTTTGATCGAATGTTGAAAAGCGAGAACTGACCCCAAAATTTCAACGACCCCAGTATACCTATATATGGCAACGAAAGAGAGGTTGTCAAATTAAGGGCTCGTTCCTGTTTCCCGCTATTTGAGTAAAGCAGACCTCTGCATCCGGAGGTGGCTTGCCGGTACCTTCAGGTTGGCAGGCCCCTCCCTGGGACGAACCAAATAAGTAAAATCTTGCGGTTTCCATTAGATCTATTTCTGCATCAATCCTTATAAAGAAATAGTTCAGATTTGACAAAAAAACAGCCCGGGATTTTAGACCCGGGCCTGTTAAAACACCACCCGCGGCAGGTAAGGTCTTTCCGTCAGGAAAAGGGGGGCGCCGGTATAATAACCGTCCTCGCCGCGGGAAGTGGGGCTGCTCAGTAAGGGGCCTTATTCTTCGCCTCCTCCTTCGTCATCCCCTCCATCTCCATCGCCGCCATCATCGCCGCCATCATCGCCGCCATCATCACCGCTATCATCACCGCCATCATCGCTATAACTGTCGCTGCCATCTTCCCCGTCTTGGTCTCCGTAGGCTTCTGAACCATGATCTTCCTCGCCGCCAAGATAACTTTCAACAGTGGCAATCAGGTTCTTCGTCGAGCTCTTTTTTCGGTGCTCTTCGTAGACCGCTTCCCGGATCTCGTGAAGGTCATCGCTTTCAAGATCAGCGCTGGTGATAATGTGGATGGTAAGGGAACCTGCGGTACCCGAATCAATGCCGTAGCCTACCAGGGCCTGGAGAAGATCAACGACATCTTTCGGATCCAGATCCCCGTTGTTGTTGCCTGATTCCCCCAGGTCTGCGAATACAGACCGGAGTTCCTCTTCGCGGACTCCGGTGGCTATTGCGGCGACAGTGTCCGCCAGGAGATCGTCTTTCTCATCTGCGGACAGTCCTAATTGGTCAATATCTTTGAGTATATCATCCGCAGATACAAGCCTGTCGGCGGTACGATCCAGAGCGAACAGCAGTCGCTCCATATCGACCTTTTTAGCGAGGCCCTCGAGGACTTTATCAGTGAGAGGTTCCGTGCTGATGTTTTTCTCACCTACTTCGATGATAATATCGAAGATCTCTTCAATTTCTATACTGATAAGACCGCGCTCGAAGGACTGGTGAATTATCCCTGTGAGGGCCTCCGGCGTAACTCCGACATCCGCTGCATGTGCCAGCTTTGCCGTGATAGTATCGATCTGGTCAGGATAATCAGCAAGCTGCTCAGCAACAAATTGTTCCAGCTCCACCGGAATTTCTCCGGCAGTAACGCTTGTCGGGGAGACGAGAAGAACCGCAATGATCAGAGTTGTCAGGGATGCCTTCAGTAGAGTTAAATTGAGGAGATTATTAATTTTTCTCATAACATTTTCCTGGTAAAGACACCTCACGCGGCAGGGCAATTTTCCCTTTGACGAAGCGGGGGTCCTAAAACAAGGGACTCATCCTGCCGCGTGAGAGAAAAGGGTTATTTAGCTGTCATCACCATCATCGCCGTCCTCGTCACCATCTTCGTCACCGTCATCGTCATCATCGTCATCATCGTCGTCATCATCATCGTCGTCATAATCGTATACTTCATCGTTGAGGAAGTGGTTAATGATAGCGTCATACTCGGTATCGGAGTCGGCCGCGTTCAGCTTCTCGAGCAGTTCGTAGGCGTCGTCGTTAGCCAGAATAGCTGCAGCGTCACCAGCATCAATACCGCCAAGTAAACCGCTCAATTCCGTCTTCTGCGCATCGGTAAGATAGTCATCCGGGGATGCCATAGCCGGACCAGCTACGAACATGAACGCAGAGGCTGCAATGGCCGTTGCGATGGCCAATGTGAAATACTTCCCTCTAAGTTTTTTCGGTTTCATGATGTTGCCTCCTTTGTTACTCTTTACAGTTAAGGTTAAGTTGTGTTTCTTCTTTCTTGCCTCGGATACTCATCCTGCATGCCGAATGAGCTTATTTCCGACTTAAAGCCCGACGCGGACAATAGAGTTCTTGGTGCCGAAGTCATCATCGACAAAATAGTCCGCTGTCGGATCTAACACCCTTTGTTTGCCATCTATTATCAGTGAATAGCTGTACTTGCCTGGCGCAAGCTGTATCTGGTTGACCCAGTAACCGCTGTTTTCCTGGCGGCGGAGAGGAATCTCCTGGCTCCAGTTATTAAAATCGCCCACTATGGATACGGATTTAGCATCAGGTGAATAGTGGATCACACGGAAGACAACCTTATTTTCAGACTCCGGTACAGGTGTAACTCCGGATAGGGGTCCCCGGCCAAGGAAGATCCCTATCAGTAACAGGGCAGCGGCGGCAACGGCCGCGACCGGGACTTCGAACCTGTGTATAAGTAATGAAACAGGCGAAGGCTTTCGTGCCATTTCCACCGGCGGGGCGGCCCATCCGGGAAGGCCCAGGGATCTTGCGCTCAGCGACTCCAGGTCCTCCAGGTACGCAGAGATAACCGGGTTTTCCTGCATACGCCTGTTAAGAAGCTCCCTTTCGTCCTCAGAGAGTTCGTCATCCAGATAGCGGTTAACCAGAATAAGATCTGAACGTTCCACGGTCATTCTCCACCTGTCATGTCAAGGAGTGCGTGCCTTGCGCGGTACACTCGGACCCTTGCCGCGTTTTCGTCGATTTCCATGATATCCGCTATTTTCCTGTAGGAAAAACCGTCTACCTGTCTGAGTAGAAACGGAGCCCTGTACTTTTCATCCAGCAGGTTCAGCGCCTCTGATATATCCGTAAAGACCTGTTTGCCGGCCAGGATCTTTTCCGGCGTCAAGGTTGTTTCCGACTCAATCAGGGGCATTTGATCCATTTCCATCGATACCTTATGTGCTGTTTTCTTCTGTTGGTTCTTCCAGACGTTTATGGCGATGCGGTAAAGCCATGTGGAAAAGGAAGAATCTTTCCGGAAGCGTTTTCTGTTCTTGTAGGCCCTGTAGACTGCTTCCTGTAGTACATCTGCCGCATCATCAGGATCTCCGATCGTTCTGACCAGAAAGCTGTATAAATTCCCGCTGCATTTTTCATACTCGGTGCGAAACTCATCCGGGTGCATTCTTGATTCCTTTACTGATTAGACATTGCTCGGTAAAAAACGTTACAGAAAAAAGACAGCTCCTTATAATTAGAAAGTAAAGATGGGATGTGGTGAATCGTCAAGTAGCTTTATTAAGTTGAAGGTTGAAAGTTAAAAGTTGAAAGTTGTCAGTTAAGTCAGGAAACTTTTTAACCAAAACAAAGGCCCCCTCTTTCGAGGGGGCCAGCCAATGAAACCCCTGAAGTGCTAGGAGGAAAGCCGCTTAGTCTTCGTCACCTTCGTCATCGTCATCATCGTCGTCATCATCGTCGTCATCATCGTCGTCATCATCATCATCGTCATCATCGTCATCATCGTCGTCGTTCACAAAGTGATTGTAAGCTACTTGAAGGTCTTCATTGTCTTCTACAGCTTCGAGGAGCTCTTCCCGAAGTTCATCAGGATCATCTCCACCAGCATTTATATACTGATCGACGAATCCATCAATTGGATCGACACTGCCCGGGATAGTATAGGTAACATCACTAGTAAAGGTAACATCACCACTAACGAAGCTGAAACCTGAAAAATTTGCCGCTTTAGCCGCCGTGGGCACTGTGAGAAAGACAGCCGCTGCAAACAGTACGGCAACAGCCAGTGTCAGCCAAGATTTTGAAGTGAACTTATTACTTTCCATAGTGTGTCCTCCTTTACCGGCTCTGTGCTCCTAGTCTTCGATGTGGGATTAAATTACTTTACATTTACGTTCCCGTTTAGCTGCAATATAGATACCAAAAATACGACCTTTGGTCGATTTGTTTAAAGCGTTGTTTTAAAAGAACTTTTACTGATTAGTGCAAAATCTGACACTACGCAAATACCTGCATCCTTCACATTTGGTTATGAACTTTTTGCGTACTGGTGCCGCTGTTGGGCCTATAACTGGTTGTCTCAAAGATTTTATTCCAGCACAAATCGGGATTTATCCCAGGTATTTACCTGGACTGTATTTTTGCGGAG